>JAEDGC010000085.1 GCA_016297695.1 Bacilli bacterium | reverse complement strand
TTAGAAAATAGAGAAAAATTATTTCCATTGGGTAAAGTTAAGACAAAGTTGTAGACCTCTACGTCGTCGGCACCATAGAGGAATCTGGTTGGATATGTGTTCAACTTTCTAATAAATATCAATTCTAGAAATGGAATTGATTTTTTTTGATTTAAAGTGAAAGGAATGAATTTATGGTAAGTGTAATTAAGAAAGAAATAGAAATTGAAGAATCATTAAAAAAGAAAATAGAATATTATTACGAAGATGAAGAAGAATTAGAAAAGAATTATGATGGTGGTATGGAATTATAAAAAATATGTTATAATTATATAAGAATACAGGAGGTTTAAATAACGATGAATAGTTTTGAATTAATAAATTTTGATTTAAATAATGAAGAACATATAGCCTTTTTAGATAAAATAATTAGTTCTCCAAATAGTGAATTAATTAGTAGTGATATAAAAAGATTTGTTAAAAGAAATATTGATAGAAATAAAGAAGATAAAATAACGAACTGTTTTATAGTTAAATTTAATAATGAATTAATAGGATTATCTTTTCTAAATTATCATCCAGAAGAAAAACGTGATAATGAAATATTATTAGAAGAAATAGAAATAGGATTAGGTCTACTTTCTGAATGTAGAGGAAAAGGATTAGGTTCTTTATTTGAAAAAGAATTTAGCGAGTATCTACTTAATTTGTATCCTCAATTTAATGAAGTAGTAGCAAGAATTGATGAAGATAATCTTGGTTCTATTAATGCAATTAAAAAAGCTGGATTTGAAAAAATAAAAGATGATGAATATCATTATAAACGTAAGTGAGAAGTAAAAATAAATAATGAATAAAAATATAGTATTTATTAGATTCTATCTTTTTTTGAACAAGTATTCAAATTCTCACATATCACTATTTACTAATCTTTATTCAAATTTTTGATTAATAATGTTAAATAAGAAATTTAATAATTATTTAAGAAAAGTTCTTAAATTATAAAATGAATATGTTATATTATTTATGGAGGGTGATAAAATGGAAAAAAATATCGGTAATCTTATAAATGATTTTAAAAATAAATTAAATATAGAACTTCAAATCCAGGATATTAATGTTCAAACACCTGGAATATCATCATCTTTATTATTTAATATAAAAAATAAATATTTATATAAGATATATTCTAATATAAGTGATTATAATAATTCAAAGTATTTTTTTGATTCTTATAAAGATAGTTGTTTTTTTCAACATATTATTTTCGAAATTGAAGAAGAAAGTTCCTTGTGTTTAAATTACTTGTGTGGTGAATTATTATATAATAATGATGGTGACTATAGTTATCTTATTAATCAAATATATGATATTGTTTCTAACTATAAAATATATGATGGAACATATTATAAATTATTTAATAATTCTTATAATAATTTTGTTGATTATTTAAGAGAAACTATCAATTGGAATTACGTAGAAGGATTTGATTTAAAATGTCTTGAAAAAAACTTTGATATATTATGTAAATATAATTATCCTAGTTATATTTTGCATGGTGACTTTGGAAGTCATAATTTTATAATTTGTAATAACAAGATTAAAGTTATTGATCCTTGTACAAAAATAGGAGATAAATTGTATGATTTTTATTGTGGTATTTTGTCAGACCCAATAATTTTTAAAAATTTAAAAAAAGAGCAAATTCTAAATTATTTTGAAGAATATGAAATGGAATATAAAGAAGCTTTATTTAACATTTGTTTTGTATATAGAATGTTAATTGCAATAAAATATCATTATTATAAAAATACTGAAATATATTATCAATGGCTTGATGAAATTAGTAGGTAGATTATTAAAAATTATCTGACTTAATAATGAGTTTGAATTATAAAATATAAAAAAGAATTATACGAGGTGATAAATATTATGAAATATACAAAAGAAGAAGAAATTATACACTTTGTTTTTTTAGCGTTTAATGGTATGAAAAGGAAAAAAGAAAATATTGATTTATCGTTTCATAGTATTATGGTTGGTAATATGCTAAAAAATATTGGTTGTGATAATCAAACAGTTTACATAGGATATTTACATGACATAATTGAGGATACAAAATATGATTATGAGTTTTTATCTACTAAATATGGAAGAGAAATTGCTGATGGTGTTTTAATGCTATCAGAAGATAAAGATATTTTAGATTATGTACAAAGAAAAGAAAAATTTATAATAAAATTAAAAAATACACCAGAAAATATTTTAATGATAGAATTAGCAGATAAATTACAAAATTTAATTTCGGATTATGATTCATATTTAAAAATTGGTAAAGATTTTTTAAATACTGAAGCTAATAATTATAATGAATTAAAATGGTTTTATATTTCTTTACAAGAATTATTTAACAAAAGACTTAATAAAAATGATTTATTAGATAGATATAATGAAATAGTAGAAGAATATTTTAATTAAAAGCCAATGTTGCTGAATTAATGTTAGCAATTGTTCCTAATATGCAAAATCAAGATTATAGAACTGAATATACATTAAAATTTAGTAAAGAGAAATATAATATTAAAGAATTTTAATTATATGTTTATAAGATAATTTAAATGAAATTCATTGTTATGAAAAAATATGTTTTAAATTGTATGATAAGGAATATCATATTAGGATGTCCATATGAAATTGAAATAAGGATATTGATAAAAGTAATTAGTTAGAACTAAAAAATTACTAATGATATATTTTATTAAATAATATAATAATAAAAAAATAAGGGAGGGTAAACTAATGAAAAAAGAATGTAATGTTGATATTGAAGCAAAATTGTATATGTTTATTTTGAATTTAAAAGAAGAAAAAAACAAAAAATATTCAATCGATGAATGTGATAAGCATATTGTTTATTTGTTTGATAATTATGAAGATTTAAAATTATATTTTATAAAAAATGGAATTAGTGATATAAATAGCGAATTATTAGATTTATGTATAATGAAAAAAACAAAACGAGGTACTATTATTTCTTTAAAAGGATTATGTGATCATACAATAAAAAGATATAAATTAGGTAAAGAATTGACACAATCTCAAATTGATGAAATTCACTCAAGAGGAAAAATTACTCCTGCCGAAAAAGTAAAAGAATGGGAAAGTATGGGATTGTGTGCACCTGGTGATGCAATTGGCTCTGCTGCAAACAGATGTCATACTTTTTCAAATTGCCATGAATGTTTAGTTGAATATGCTTCATGCCTAGAAGAATATGATGAAGAAAATTTAAAAATTGTTAATATGGATGATATACCATCTGTATTAATAAAGAAAAGAAAGCAGGTATCAAATGAGAATAATTAGAAATGGTATATGCTATATTGAAATAGAACAAGGACCAGTTAAGAAATTAACTATAAATAATTAGGAGATAATATGCAATTTTACCACTTTAAGAAAAATACTAAATTTAATTCAAGTATGTTTAATTATATTAGAACTTTTAATTAAGTTCTTTTTTTTTATAAATTTCAATTCAAAAAAATTTTTAATTAATAAAACCACGCAATATTTTTAAATTTTCATATTATATATTAGAAACTTAACTAAAAGAAAGGTCGTGTATTATGAAAATTTATTTAATCACTGGTATATTAATATCAGTACTTGTTTTTACTATGTATATATTGATAAAAATTAATGGAGATATTCGCAAAAAAGCATATCAATTATTTTTGAAAGCCGAAGAATTATTTATAACAGGTAGTGGCTCATTCAAAATGGATTATGTAATAGAAAATATTTATCCTTATTTACCAAATTATTTGAAAATGTTTATATCTTTAGAAATGTTTAAAAAAATTCTTCAAAGAATGTTTAATGAAATAAAAGATTTTTTAGAAACAGGAAAAAATTCTAGTAAGTTAGGAGGTTATAATTATGAGTAGAGTAGTAGTTGGTGATAACAAAATAACAAATAAATATACATCTTCTCATAAAGGAGTAGATATTGGAAATAAAGGTGGAGTTAATGATAATATAATTGCACATAGTGATGGTATAGTTATTAATGTGGTAAAAAATAAAAAGAATGATATCAAAGCTAAAGGTATTGCTAGTTATGGTAATTATGTAAAAATTAAACACTATGATGGATATTATACTTTATATGCTCATCTTGATACAGTAGATGTTATAGCTGGTCAAAAAGTAGTTCAAGGCCAAAAAATTGGTTATATGGGCAATAGTGGATGTGCTTATGGAAAACATTTACATTTTGAACTTCGTAATCCAAATGATAAGAGAATAAATCCGACTAAATATCTTTATGAAGATTTACCTAAATTAATAATTTTATATCAAACCTATGATCTTAAAAAGAAAAAATGGTTACCTAATGTAATTGCTAATTCAAATAATTATGCAGGAAATATTGGTAATAGTGTTGGTGCTTTATATATAGATAATCTTATTTATAGAGTTCATGATTTAGAAAAGAAAAAGTGGTTGCCATTTGTAAATGGTAGATCTGATTATGCTGGTAATAAAACAGCTATTGATGGATTACAAATTAAAAATGCTATATATAGAGTCCATATAAAAAATGAATCTTGGTTACCATGGGTGTTTAAGGTTGATAATACAAATGATGGGTATGCAGGTATTTATGGTAAAGAAATAGATTTAATTCAAATAAAATAATTGTTGACAATTAATTTAGTTATGTGTAATATATACACAATATATAGAAAGGAAATATTATGACGGCAATAAATTTCAGTTTTAATAAAGAAAAAATATATTATAAATTAATAGATAATACAATTTTTTTATATGATAAAAAAACAAATAAAATAGTCTACACATTTCCTATTCCGAAAGGTTTTAATATAATGGGAATGACAAATAATTATTTGTCTAATGAATATAAAACATTTATTATTACACCATATATAATACAAAAGCCAAAAATTCAAGATCCAGAAATAACAAATTTACATATTGGAATAGACGGAGCTTGGCATGCAGAATATTTAGGGTTTCCAATAAGTTATATAGATACTTCTTTTTTAAAACCTGAAGATTATGAATATACAACTTTAGGAAATTATAAAGTTTCAGGAAAAGACATTCCAAGTCCTTTTTGGATGGTTGAAATGCTTTATTGGCCTGAAGGTTGGCATCGTTTTTCCAATCTTAATCAGTATATTAGTAGTAAATTAGAAAAATATGGACCTAATGCAAGATCAATTACTGAAGATGAATTGATAGCATTATATGCAACAAATGATTATAAGATGGAATTTTGGGAAAATATGCCAGAGAATATCTATGATTTTTTTGAAGAACCTGATAAATATTATTTAAATGCTAATATAACTGGTATGGATAATTGGGATATCGTTTGTACAAGTAAAGAATGTAAAGAATTATATAGAATAATTTATAGAGAACAAACTAGAGATTTTCATGAAAAATTTTGGTATAGAAATAAATCGACTGCAGAACTATCACAAGATGGTGAAAAACAAAATTCATTTCATATGGTTCCAATTATCGATTTTGGCCCTAAATTAAATAGAAAATTATAAGTAAAGATTTCTTTACTTTTTTTTAGTTAGTTAAATTAAATGATTTTTGTCAAGACATAGTGAACTAAAAATACAAAGCAAAATAATCGTCA
>JAEDGC010000084.1 GCA_016297695.1 Bacilli bacterium | reverse complement strand
TTTTTAAAATGTCAATACTTTTTTTTATTTTTTCTTTACAAAACTTAATATTTTTGCTTTTTTCTTGATATTATTGGCTTTTAGGCATAATTTTAATATCATTTTAATATTTTTTTGATAATTTTATGCAATTTTTTTAATAGTAAAAAGCTATCAAATGCCCGTTATTATTGACTTTTAGGGTTATATGGTTTAATATTTGGATATAGCACATTTAAAACTCAATAAGATAAAAGCTAGTGATGGCAATACTTCCGGCAATATGTATATATATTTTATATACTTTTAGTTTACAAAACTTAACAAAATTTGTCGATATATACTGTTTATATACTGCCGGTAGTGATAAATTGAGAAAATATGCTTAAATGTGAAAAATGTTAAGAATTATAACGAGCTATGGCAAAATTTATGAGCTACATGTAAAGTTTTGTAACGATATGTGTAGAGTTTTAAGTTTTGTTAAGTTTTGTTGAGGGTTCGGAGCTACTCAAAAAAAATCAAAAACAAGTATAAAAACTAAAAAAAATACTCATAAAAACACATATATAAACACTATAAAGCATAAAAATCTCAACAATAAAGACCCTAACATAATAACACAAATACATTTATACATCCTTAATAACATCTTGATACACTTAAATTCATTATATATCAAGATAATTTTTTTAAGGATTTTTTTGAAAAATTTAAAAAGTAAATTTTCTTACAGAAATGACATGGCCTATTAATTAAATGACAAAATCTTCGATTTTGCAAGTGCTTTGCACTTGTATTAAATTGCCGATAGTCTATAAATCTAAAGTAATTAGCCGTAAATCTATAATAACTCTAGTCTATAATAAAATCTATAAACCCCTTATTATAGACTACTCCATATATGAACATTCTAATGTATGACTATTCTAATATATAATTATTCTAATAGTTATATGCTAGTATTTATGTAAATATGATAAACTTAAAATTTTTACTAATATTATAAAATCAAAAACATATAAAAAAACTCTATACTGATTTTATTATAATCTTTACTTAATTTTATTGATAGTAAAATTTTTTATTTATCAGTATAGAGTTTTTAGTTATGCAAATATATATTCAACATTTACATATTTATTTTTAATAACGATTCTATCATTTAATAATTGCTCTTTTCTGATAGCATCTCCAAACATTTTACATACTCTATTTTCTTTATTGATATATTCAAAATAATAATCACTACTTCTAATAACTAACATGCCATTTAATACTTTTTGTCTATCCGGACTATTTAATCTTAATGTATAGTAAATTTTACTTCCATCAGTAACAATATATATAAACTCATCATCTCTATAGCTTTTAATAACTTTTAAATCTATTTCACTTACAATATCTTTTAAAAAATTGTCTTTTTCTTCATCTGTTTTATGCCAGGATGCAAGTGCATATTTATGAGTATATTCTCCACTCTTAAATAATACATATTCTCTATTAGTGCCAGATTCTTTTACATCTAAAATTTCTAGTCCTTCATTCTTAACTTGTTTCTCAAAATTTTCAATAATTTCATTATCCGGAATAAAATTATTATCAATTCTTTGTACTTTAATTTCTTTCATTGCTTTTAAATCTTTTAATAACATAATTTGTATCTCCTATTTGTTTTCTGCTTACATTATTAGTATAACTCTATACTACATGAATTTCAATACATCAAAAGTATTATTTTTACAATTCTTAACAATTCTAAAATACTATATTTACTAGCTTTAAATACTGATTATTACTGATTTTCGGAGTGTTTATATGTATAGCTTGCTTTTTATTAAATTTTATTGATACCTGCCCTCTATTATTACTAACCCTTCCGGATAAGTCTATTTTTAAAGGCTTATTAGTATTTTTAGTATCTGAAACACTATCTATACTTGCATCCTGTAATGAGTATGTGTAATTCGGTTTACATTCTGCAATGTTAGTTATCAATAATAAACTTAATATTAATATAAAATATTTCATGTTATGCTCCAATTTCTTGTAATAATTGTTTGTTTTTCTTGCTCCAGGTTTTAAATTCTGTTTTATTTAATGCTCTATATAAATTTATTCCCCTATTATCTGATTCCTTAACTATTAAATTTATATCAATCATATAGTTTAAAGTATTTTCTAATACGATTCTTTCAATAGCATTATTTTTATCTAATACTGTACCTATATGATACTTATCTCTTAATCTATCAAGATTTCCTATATAAAAATAATGTTTTCTTGTTTTTGTTTGAAAAGTATCAAATATATCTTTTATCATTTCATTTTTTCTTAATGATATTCTATTCTGCACTTCTTCATTGCTTATGTTTTCATATTCTGAAAATGTTTTATAACTTCTTAATTCAATTATTCTGCTATTTTCTAATTCCTTTTTAATAATTTCTATTAAATCAGTATCAATAATGCCGGATATAGTCATAGGATGGCAATATAGACTGCTTAAACCATCTTTATATAAATATTCATTACATGCATTATTAATAGTTTTTTCCTTTAAAGTCCATCCAATTAATACATTTTCAAATATTCTTTTAATTTCGGCATTAAATATATTGCTTTCATTTTCTGAATGCCCTTTACCCCATATATAGCCGGATTCAATGTAAAAATAAGTTTCTTTAAACATAATTCTAATCTCCTATTTATTTATTGTGTTATACTTTATTACTTTACTAATTTAAAATCAAGTTTTTTAAATTCAAAATTATATTTCTTTAATTCTGATAATGCATTTTCGATACTATCAAAAATTTTATCTGCATAATCTCCATCATTGGTTTCTATATAAATTCTTACATCATCCATGCCACATGGTATGATTTCTATTAATAATTCTCTACAATATTCTGAATAATAGCATAACTGCATGCCTATAATTATATCATTTATGTTATATATATAAGTTTCTTCAAGTTCACAATCTGCATATTCTATGCTTATTTCTTCTAAAAAGTTTTCAAAATCTTTCAACATGTTTTTATCTCCTATTTGTTATTACATTTATATTATAAAATAAAAAGTAGTATTATGCAATACTACTTTTGTATGATTGTTACAATTATTTACATTTCATTCAATCTAGTATTTAATGTATCTATAGCCTGCTGAACATCATCTTTTGAGCCGTATTTATTCCAATATGTAGTAGCTGTACTATTATAAGCATCATTTAATTTTTCTATATGTTTTAAATAGTCAATATACAAATTATTTAATCCTTCTAATTTGCTTATAAGTGTTTTGTATTCGCTTTCACTACTTGGAGTCCATTTATTATCAAAACTTGTATTAGATAATTCTTGTATTAATCTTTCTTTTGTTTTAAAAATTCTAACTCTAATTTTTTCATTTTCTGCTGAAAATGATGTATTTTGTAGTTTTTGTAAATCTCTTTTTTCTCTTATTTTTTTAGCTTCCCATTCTAGCCAATCTCTTTTGATATATGCAAAATAACCGGATTTATCTATAACATCTAGTTTTTGTGTATTACAATAATTTGTTTCAACACTTAAATGTTCATTTTTATTATAAATATAGCCTCCAGTTACTCTATACATAACATCACTAGAGTTATAGAATGGTTGAGTAAATTTTAATCTATGAATGCATTTAATATCGTTTTTATATTCTTGAAGTAATTTTTTTTCTACTTGATGTTCGTAACTATATCCTCTACCATATTCACACATTTTATCCATATCAAATTTTACATCTTCTTTATCTGCAATTACTAAAAATGCTAATTCTGATGTTCTTCTTTCATATTCAAAATCTGCTTTACGGTAAAAATCATCAAGTCCTTTATCCCATCCAGTATTAAAACCATTAATAAATATTTTTCCGTCATTATTTAAAATAACTGCATGAAATCTCTTTTCATAGTTTTGTCTTTTTACTAAAATAACTGCAAATTTTCCTTCTAAATTATTTTCTTTTAAAATTTTATTAGTAGTAAATGGAGTTTTAAGTTCTTTAATATCAACACTTCCGGATTCAAAATTAAATCCAAAAGTATCATGTAAACCTTTTAATGTTCTTTTGTTTACTGCTAAAATAGTTTTTGCGTTTTCTAAAATTGATTGTTTCATGATTTTATCTCCTATTTGTTTATTACTCTTATATTATAAATTATTTTGTAGTAAAAATCAATACTACTTTTGTATGATTTTACAAAACTTAATAATTATTTTTTGTGCTTTCATATTCTCTTAAAATAAATCCTTTTATATGGCTTATTGTAACCTGGCAATAAAGATTATTTTTCTTAAATTTTCCATCTGTATTTTTTCTACATGTAAATGCTTTATCTTCTTTATTGTAAAATTCATAAGCATATTTTTGAGTAAAAACATCATATTTATATGGTTTACGACTTGTAAATAAATCTACACTTATAAATACACAACCTGCATTTTTAGTTTCGATAATAAAAGCATCGTTTCTAACTTGATATTTTACTAATTGCTCATTACTATCAAAATATGGAGTTTTATATTCATAACAAACATAATTTTCTTCTAAAAAATTCTTAATTTCTTTAATATAAGATTCTAATTTTGTACTCATGTTAATTCTCCTATTTTAATTTTAATTACATAAATCATTTACATATTTATAATTTCTCATTTTCTGATTAGGTAAATCATGCCGATGTTTAAAGAAAAATCTTAACTCTAATATAGCTTGCTTTTTTAGAAAACATAACAATGTATCATTTTGATTACTAAATTTTGCATACGCTCGTAAATCTTTAATACATCTGATTACTTGGCATTTTGCAAACATAAAACCTTTATTCATAGTTTTTAATCTCCTATTTATTTTCTATATTTATAGTATAAATCTATACTACAAAAATTTCAATCCTCTATATGTATTATTGTTACAAAACTTCATAATAAAAAGCTAGTATAAAAAAATACTAGCTATCAAAAAATGAGAGAAAGGTGTTTATTATTGTAATTTATCAAATTCATCAAAATCAAAAGGGAACATAGTTATAATTCTGTATGAATAAGGGTTATATAAAACTTTTAAAGGTATATGCTGATACATAACATAAGCTAACAGATTCCCTGTATCATTTAAAGGTTTAAATGGTTTACCTACAATTTTATTTGACTTTAAATTATTTCTGATATTCTTTAAATCCTCTTTGGTGTACTCTTTATTATATCTTTGTAAAGCTCGTTCAATAGCATGGTTTGTCATAATTAAAATCTCCTCTCTTTTGGAGTTTTACTATACTTACTATATAAGTAAGAATAATCATACATTGCCGGACTGTATTTTTTTTCTAATTCCTGGATTAGATTCAGTTTTAAATCTGTTTCAATAATTTCTAGTCGATTATTTACTAAAATCTTTACTGTAAACATATCTTCCCATGCTCCGCTATCTAATTTAATAGACTTGCTCCGTACTTCTTGTAACTCAATTTTTTGTTTCATTTCCTTATTTCTCCTACTTGCTAATCCTACACTAAAAAAAAATAAATTCTATTGTGGTTTTAAATCTTACATATTGCACTTATACCATTTACAATATATCCACTCATGTTAATCCTCTCTTTCTTTTTACTACTACCATGTTCACTATTATTATTTACTATTAAATAATACTACATTTTTGCATGCTTGTCAATAGTTTTTT
>JAEDGC010000083.1 GCA_016297695.1 Bacilli bacterium | reverse complement strand
AGAAACATCATGAGGAAAGATACCGCGCACTTCTTAAGAATATTGAGACTGCACAAGTATTTGAAAAGAGTGAAGTAAAGGTATGGGAGTGCCGTAATTGTGGTCACATCGTAGTCGGAACAAAAGCACCTGAGGTTTGCCCTGTTTGTGCACACCCACAGTCATACTTTGAAGTAAATGCAGAGAATTACTAAAAAAAGAATTCACGAGATATAATTTATAGAATAAAGATTATATGTATGTGAGCCTTGTGGGAATATTATTGCAATAGTAAAGGACTATGGTGTACCTGTTTTGTGCTGTGGTCAGAAAATGACAGAATTATTCCTGGTACATCTGATGGATCAGTAGAAAAGCATATTCCAGAATGGACTGTGGAAGATAATACAGTATATGATTACTGCAACATTCATTAATTATGGCATCAATAGCACAGAAAGAAAGTAAATCCATTTCTGAAAATGTCAAAAATGGTAAATGCCGATACAGAGACACTTGATGAAAAGATAACATCAATTAATAATGATATTGATATTATTAGTGAACTAGTTAGAAAACTAGTAAAGCAAAACTCTACAGAAGTTCAATCACAAGAAGAATATCAAAAGAAGTATAACGACTTGTCAGAATGATACAATAAGTTATGTTCGTGTACACATTCTAGTGTACACGAACAATATAATTACATAGACATTGAATCTGACTTGACAGGATGGAAGCCTTTTAATGATTTATTAAGAGATGTAAAACTTGACTATAATGTTCAAATTAGAAAATTGAAAGAGGAAGATCACTAGAAATAGTGTTCTTTTATTTTGTTGTAATATATAATCTCCAAATTCAATAAAATCATATAAAAAAGTGAATATAACTATTAAATTTGAGATGAAATTTTTTTATCAAAACTATGTAAAAAAAACATTTTTCGACATAATGATAATATCAAATTCATGTATTGATAAATTAGCTAATTTTACTAATATATCATTAAACTTAAAACCTTTGACTGATATTTGTCCAGTAGTTGATGTTACTGAAGATACAACAATACAATATGTTGGTGTTAATACTTCTTATGAACTAAAAAAGGATACAAACTTGTAATGGATATTGAGGATGGTGTTGTAGTTGATAAATATAGAGTATATTCTCTTGATGCATTAGTTTCTGTTTTAAGTACAAATTGATATGGAAAAACAGTAAATAGTGTAGAGGTAACATCTAGTAATTTTACACCAAATAATGATTCTGTAGCAGATTATAAAGAAAATATAATAAAGAGAAGTTGCTTACCTATTACTTCACTAAGTAACTAATAAAGATAGCCCTATCGTAAAAAATAGGGTTTTTTTATATAAACTATATTCTAAAAAAGCTAATATTTAATAACACCTATTTAGGTGTTATTTTAAAACAAATAATTAATAAAAATGGTATTTTATAAAGCTATTTAAGAATAAGTTTTAATAGAGTAAATCAAAAAAATTGAAAATAAATTTTTCATATGTTATAATATTTTGTATAAAAATCGAAAAATGAAAGAAGAAAATGTATGAGTAAAGAAAATAAACTATTAGAAATTTTCTCATCTAAAGAAGAAAATAAGTTCCAGGAAATGTATAATTTTCAAGCGGAACAATATAACTCTTCAGAAATATATAGTTTTAATTTTGAAATAAAAAAATATGAAGAAATAGGTATTGATGTATCTCAAAGAAAAAATAAAACTAACGAAGAAAATATTATTAATAATAAAAAACAAAATGATGTTTTAAAGTCTTCTTTACGTCAAAATTCAGTTATGAAAATAATTTCTTCGATAACTTCAGCTGCAACTATAATAGTATTGTATGCTCTAACTATATCTTCTATCAGTGTATTATATAATGTTGAAGATTATATTGATATAAATGTTGGGATGGATTATTTTTCTCTCACAATCGACATGGAAGGAATTAAAAGTGAAAACGAAGGTAATTTTGTAATAGGAGATTATTATATAGAAATTTCTATTGGAGACGAAACTAAAAAAATAGATGTTATTGATGGTAAAAATACATATTTGGTGACAGGATTAGAACCAGATAGACTATATAAATATAATTTTATGGGTAATGATTCAAATGATGAAATTACAACATATTATACAGGAAAAGTAAATACAAAAACTTTTAGCGAAGTAACAGGAGTATATGATGATTTAAATAGTAGTCTCACTTTTGATGAACACACAAAGACCGCGAGATTATGTTATTCTGTTTATTTATCAAATTACAATAAAGAATATTTAGATGCTAGTTTTTATATTTGTAATAATAAACAAGCTAATATTGATAATATAAAAGATTTGTTACATACTAATAAGATATTGAATGAAGATGATTTCTTTAAAGGAACATTAGAAGGTATTACATCAGATGAAATATATTTATATATTATTGCAATAAACAATAATCAATTAGAATTACTATTTGAAAAAGAAATAAAAATATCTTATCCTGAAACATGGGGTAAATTGAATTCACCTGTTTTAATTGTAAATAGTAGTACGGAAACAAGTACATTAACAATAGATACAATTAAAGTAGATGGTACTTTAGATTTACTAGATAATACATATAGGTTTATAGCATCTGTAAAACAATATAATAATCAAAATACAGAGCTAGCAAATGAGTATGTAGACGTTAGAATTGATAGTGAAAATATGACATACTCACTTATAACAAATGCTTATTATGGAGTAAAGACATACCAGTATGTAATATGTTACGTAGATGAAAATAATGAACTGATAGAAGTATATACAAGTAACATATTAACATATGATGTAAGTCAACAGTTTAATGCTACATATACAAAGGTAAGTCCAAGTGAAGCACTAATAGAGTATTATGAAGGATACATAAAAATCAAAGTAGATCCACAGTTCACATCAAGTTGTAGTAATTTATATTATAAATTAGAAGTAACAAATAGTGATGGAATACTATTAGGACAATACTCTGGCACAGAAGAAGCATTAATAGTAATAAATGATTATCAATCATTAGATATAATTACATTTGAATATATCGACTGTGGACGTTTTGTAAATAGTGAAAAAGAGTATAGTCGTTATCAAATAGTAGGTAGTAGTTTCTCTTATCCTGAAGTAACTTTCTTTCCGGAATTAAGATTTAATGGAAATTATTTTGAAGTTACTTATGAGTGTAATATGATATATGACTTATCAAATGCATCAATGGATTTATTTATTAATACAAGTACTAATTCATATACAAAACACATTAGTTCTGTATTAAGTAGTGATGTTTTAGTATTGGATATGCTTTCAGGCGAAGATGGTGAAATGACTATTACTGGTATTTTAACTTTCAAAGATAATCAAGCTGATAATGCTATTCATGAGATAAATATTAATCAAGCTTTTTATACAATTGATTATCAGCTAATCACTAAAGTTACTGTTGATTTGAATTATGAACTTCAAATTTATGGTGAATACGATGGAACACTTCCTGTTACTTTAGATTTTTCATATTATCTTCCAAGTGATTATAAAATTAAAATTACTGAGGCAGTAAATTCAATTGATGAAGAAATAACATTAACTAATTCATATAATATAAATTTAAATGAGTTTTTAGGTGATGGTGAAATAGTTATTCAGGTACTTGATGCTTTGGGTGAACCTTGTTTAGAACCACAAACTTTTGTTGTTTCAAAAAGTCTTGCTAAAGAGAACTATGTGAGTCCAACAACAAATAGTGTTAATCCTTATGATGCTGTTGTGACTTATAATTCAGATGGAACAATTAACATTTATCGAAATATGATGTTTTCTTCTTCAAGTCCTAACATTTACTATAATGCTCGTCTTGTATGGAGTGATGAAGAATCGGCATCAGATGATGTAATAGTTAAATATTATGATATTATTGGAACTGATAAGTATGCAATTATAGAAAATATACCCAATCGCATTTATTCATTTGTTTATGATTATTTATTTGACTACAATGGAGTAACATACTTAATGTATGAAGAAACACCATCAGGCACAATTTATATTAAGGATGAAAATTTCTATGCGGAAGTAAGTAGAGATGGCATTTCAACAAATTTAAGCATAGTAATTAATCAAAATGGAGAACTTGATAATAGAATAAAAGTTAATGACATTGAATACACATATACAAGTTATGATGATGTTTGGAATACAAATCCTCAATTAATAATTGATGGTGAGATTGAAATTATATCAATAGTTATTTATCATAGTAGTTATTCTACTAATTATGATGCATATCTGGAAGAAATTGAAATGTTAGGTACAAAATATCGTGAGATAGTAGTAAATGAACTTATATAAAGGAGAAAAAAAGTCATGAACGATTTAGAAAAAAAGAAAAAAATTAAAAAAGTATTAAAAATTTTAGGAATAGTACTTATATCTATTGTAATTTTTGTTTTTGTGCTTGGATTATTTTTCCAAATAGTATGGCCTAAAACAGGGTTTGCAATATGGTCAAAGGAAAGCACTTGGGATATTAGTAAAATTCCGGGAGCTTGGGCTGCTAATAAAAAAACAATTTATAATTCCATTGTTTTATTTTTAATTATTTTTTCAATTAGTAAACTTTTAAGAATGCTTCTTAAAAAGTTTATGGAAAAAAGTAAACGTGCTAAAACAGTTATTACACTACTTGATGGAATTGTGAAATATGCAACCGCAATACTTTTATTCTTCTTAGTATTACAAGCGTTTGGGGTTAATACACGTACACTATGGGAGTCAGCAGGAGTTATTGCTTTGATCGTTGGTCTTGGTGCTCAATCTTTAATTGCGGATATAATTTCTGGTGTATTTATTATTTTTGAAGATGAATATAGCGTTGGAGAAATTGTTTCTATTGATGATTTCCGTGGTACAGTTGCTGAAATAGGTATTCGTGCAACAAAAATAATTGATATGGCAGGAAATATTAAGATTATTAATAACTCAGATATTAAAAATGTAGTAAATTTATCAAGAGAATTATCGCTTGCAGTTGTTGATTGTGACTTCCCATATGATGTTCCAATCGAGTTTATTGAAAAATTGTTAAAAGATAATTTGGAAAAATTTAAAGAAAAAATACCAGATATTGTTGAAGGCCCTTATTATAAAGGCGTATCAGCATATGGCTCTAGTAACGTTTCGATTAAACTTATAGCAAAATGTAAAGAAGAAGAACGTTACCAAGTGCAACGTGATTTATTAAGAGAATATCGTCAATTAATTGTTGCAAATGGAATTGATTTAAGTTATGATCAAGTAGTTATTAATCAACCAAGCAAATCTGAGATTAAAATAACTAATAAAATCAAAAATGAAGTAGAAGATTTTATAAAAGAACAAAAAGAGTCATCAGCAGAATTGGAAGAACAAGAAAAATAAATATTTGTTTTAAAAAAAAGGTATTATAAAAAACGGCTCTTTAAATAAGTTGTGGGTTTTCAAAAAATAACCTTTAAATAATGTTGGGGTATTTACACCTTTAAACTTGTTTGGGGTAATAAAAAGTGGTTCTTGTTTATAGAACCACTTTTGTCACACAAAGTCTCTTTTAATATTTTTTATTAATGTTCTTGCACACTAGACTGTGTACACTAACAGCAAAAAGATGATTTTTTCTTAAATGACGGTTTGTCAATCATCGTGCACAAAATTGTGCCCTAGATTAATGGGTTTT
>JAEDGC010000024.1 GCA_016297695.1 Bacilli bacterium | reverse complement strand
CTTTTTTTTTACTTAAATTTATTAAAAAAACTTAAAATTTTTCATTTTAAGTTTTGATAATAAAGTTTTAATTTTTACCAGGAGCTTCCTCCTCCACCACCAGAACCGCCTCCTGATGATCCGCCTCCTGATGAATGACTTGAACCTCCTGATGAACTTCCGCTACTTGAAGGCATAGAGGTCATACTGTGACTTATCGTAGACATTGTATCATGCATAAAATGATTAATTGAATGAGAATCAAATGAAGAACCGCCATACCAATCTGGCTCTACTACTGATATTTCTTCAAATTGTTTTATCCATTTATCTGATACACCCAAGACATACGCAAAAGGTAATATATCATAAAAATAAGATGGATTAGCACTAACCATAGATTCTAGTTTTTCTTTTTCAGCTGTAATTAAAAATCTTCTAAATCCTCGGATTTTTCCTAACATTTCTATACCATAGTCTGTACGTTTTGGTATATACTTAAGACAAATTAACATTCCTATTAAGCATATAATTTCTACAAGAATTATTAGTTTATTGTCTAAAAACGGAACAATAAAACCTCCTGCCATTACTAAAAAATGAACAGTCGTGAACCCTAGCCAAAAAACTCTAAACATCTTTGGCTCTTTTATAGCAAATCCGACAATAAAGAAAATAGAATAAAAGCATAATAAGAATACTGTTATTATTAATCCAGAAATATCAGAACTTTCATAAACGGATAATCCTAGTGGTATAAATATACTTAAAACAATACTTACTATAATTATAATTCTATATTTATTATTTTTTCTTTCAAATACAGAATTTTTTAAATTATTAGTTACTTTAGCCTTTTTTATATTCGAGATTGTCTTATAGAATTTATTCCTTAGACTACTAGGTTTTACTTCATCACCATTTTTAAATAACCCTTCTAAAAATAATTCTTCACATTCATCTGTTCCATCATAATCTTTTAATTTTTTCAATCTGACATTTTTCTTTTCATCTTCTATAATTTTAATGTAACCTTTATTGGCTAAATAAATTAATAAAGAAATTACATTCTTATCATTTACCTCACCATTATAAAGATATGCAACATCTAAACTATTTAAACCTTCTGGTGGATAAAATTCAACAGTCTCTACAACATGTCTATCAATTCCTTTAGTAATCATTAAAAATAAGCTAATTAATAAACATATTACTGGAAAAATAAATATTATATTATCTATTATTTGTTCTAATAATGATATTTTAAAATATCCTTCTTCTAATTCACATCTAACTGTTAGTCCTTCATATGGATTTAATTTATCATAAAGTTTTCCAGTAATAATATTATCATCTACTTCATAATAAATTAATTCATTATCCGTTGAACCGTATTTTCCATAAGAAAATCCTAATTTACTTTCATCAAAATCTTTAGGCATATGGATTGTAAAAGTTACATTACTTATTGTTGTATCCCAATCATTACCAATTATATTAAAATATAATTCATCAAAATCTTTTTCTTTATCTTTAGACAATTTATAATTATATTTTATTGTATACTCTTTCTTGCCTATAATAGTTTGGTTTGCGTCTCCTATTTTTATATTTAAATTGCCATCACTTTTTGATTTAGAGTATTTATTGTTAACTTCAATGTTAGAGATTTTAGCTGTATTTCTTGAAGTTGTTCCATCTAAACGACTAATTTTATTTTTCAATGGTATTTTTCTAATAATTCCATGTTTATATTCTTCAAAATTTGTTGTTATTTTTTCAGTTATATCAAAAGAATTATTTTCATTTACTACTATATCAATATCGTAACTAGTTATCTCATAACCATTTAAAGCATATACATTTGTAAATACAAAAAATGAAGATAAAAATATTAGTAAGTTCAAAAATCTTCTTTTCATTTTTTTACTCCTCCTCTTTCTGTTCTAATTTAACTAAAACTTCACGAGGTTTTGAACCATTTTGAGGACCAATTATACCTCTATCTTCTAATAAATCTATTATTCTTGCTGCTCTATTATAACCAAGTCTAAATCTTCTTTGAAGTAATGAAGCACTAACTTTACCAGTATCAATTGCAAATTTTACAATTTCATCATAAAGTGGATCATCATATCCATCTGGTCCGCTTCCTACTCCAGAACTTTGAGTACTAGATACTGCAGCATCTAGATTCATCGATTCATCATAAGAGGCGACTTGTTCTTTGCAGACATAATCTATAACTCTTTTAATTTCTTCATCAGATATAAAACATCCTTGTATACGAACTGGAACATTTTCACCCATTGGTAAGTATAACATATCACCTTTACCTAATAATTTTTCGGCACCACTCATATCTAATATAGTACGCGAATCAATATTTGATGCAACAGCAAAGGCAATACGAGATGGAATGTTTGCTTTAACTACACCAGTTATAACATCTGTTGATGGTCTTTGAGTAGCTACAATTAAGTGGATACCTGCAGCTCTTGCCATTTGAGTAATACGCATTATTGAATCTTCAACATCTTTTGCAG
The DNA here is from genome assembly GCA_016297695.1 of Bacilli bacterium. GTDB lineage: Bacteria > Bacillota_I > Bacilli_A > RF39 > UBA660 > RUG14121. Next base: position 22,989 of record JAEDGC010000024.1, on the reverse strand, counting down.
CCACAAGCATTAAATCAGCAAGTTCATCAATAATAACTACTAAATAGTGCATTTTCTTTTGAATATTTTCTGGATGTTTTTGATTTTGTTTAATTATATAATTATTATAACTTTCTATATTTTTTACTCCAGTATCACTAAAAGTATCATATCTTCTTTCCATTTCTGCTACAACTTTTTGCAATGCTACTGAAGCTTTTTTAGCATCTGTTATTACAGGAATTAAAAGATGAGGTACACCATTGTAATTAGATAATTCTACTTTTTTAGGATCGACTAAAACTAATTTACATTCATCAGGTCTATATTTCATTAAAATAGATGCAATAATACTATTTGTACAAACAGATTTACCACTACCTGTAGATCCAGCTATAAGTAAATGAGGCATTTTAGATAAATCAGCTAATCTAGCATTTCCCATTATATCCTTACCAAGAGCAACATTTATTTTACCATCCTGATTTTTTATTAATATTTCTTTAATTTTAACTGGAGAAACTGCCACATTTGGTATTTCAATTCCTATTGTACTTTTTCCAGGAATAGGCGCTTGAATTCTTACATCTTTTGCAGCCAATGCTAAGGCAATTTCTTTATTAATTGCACTAATACGACTTAACTTAGTTCCTGCTGGAACAGTTAATTCATATTGGGTTACAGCTGGTCCTACATGAATTTCAACAACTTTACCAGCTATTTGGAAGTCTTTTAAAACTCTTTCTAAAGTATCTTTATTAGATTTTATAACTTCAGTTGAATTAACTTTTTTAGGTCTTTGTGGATCATCAAGTAAATTTAATGGTGGAAGTTTATAATTACTTACAACTATATCTTTATCTTTACTAGAAGCTAATGTTTCAGGAATTTCATTATTTACAAAATTATTCTTCTTTAATTCTTCAACACTAGAAATAATAATTTTATCATCTTTTTTAGGTTCATCATCCTCTTCATCTTCATATTCTAATGTATCAACATTAAATTTCTTTTTCTTCTCTTTAACTTTATGTTCTCTTTTAAAAATTCCAAAAAATTTACCAAAAATATCAGTCAAAGTAATTTCAAATAGCATAATAAATCCAAATAATGCTAAAATTACCATTACAATGTATGTTCCAATTTCACCAAAACATGCTGAAAATATAAAAGCAAAAAAAGCTCCGATTATTCCACCACCTATTGAAATAGAAGTTTGTCCAGTGGCCCCAATTTGTGCATTTGGGCTAATTGTTGCAATTCTACTCATAAAATTATCAACAGTTGTTTTTAATATATCTGATGATTTTGGACATTCTTTTATAAAAGGTATATGTGACCAAACAAGTAATATAATTATTAAAATATAAACTCCTATTAATTTAGAAGTAAAAAATTTTGGCATTTTTCTTTTAAAAAGCATATATGCACCTAAATATAAAACCAATAACAATACTAAAACCCACCAGTTACCTAATAAAAACATTGCAAATTTCTTTATTAATGTACCTACTGGTCCAAAACCAACACCAATAATACCAATTAGAATTAATAAAAGTCCTGTTAGTTCTACACTATATTGAAAAGATTCTTGTGAAGCTTCTTTTGTTTTTTTCTTCTTTGCCATTGTAACCACCTTATCATAATTAAATTATAAACTATTTAAGGTCTTTTTGCAAAACTATTTACATAAATTAGGCAAGAAAAAACTATTAGATATCTAATAGTTATAAAAGTTCATTAAACTCTTGATTAGAATCAGAATTAATATTAATAATTTCTTGGTTTTTTATAGCCTTTCTAATTAATTCTTCATATGGTATTAATTTTTCATATTCAATACATTTATCAACTTGGGGATTAATTACAGGATGTTTAGGAACAAATATTGTACAACAATCTTCATAAGGTAATATACTAGTTTCAAATGTATTTATTTTATTTGCAATATCTATTATTTCAAGTTTATCAAAACAAGCAACAGGTCTAATTACTGGAATAGATACAACACTATTTATAGCATTCATACTTGTTAGCGTTTGACTTGCAACTTGTCCAATACTTTCACCATTGATAATTATTTTACATCTATTATGTTTACTAATTAACTCCCCAATTCTATACATCATTCGTCTCATAATTGTTATTAAATATTCATTTGGAATATTTTTATATATTGCCTCTTGTATTTCCGTAAAATTAATAACATGTAATTTTATATTTCCATTATATTCTGATAATATTTCAGCAAGTTTTTTTACTTTATTTTTGGCTTCCAAAGATGTATGTGGTGGGCTTTCAAAATATAATGCTTCTAATTTTACACCACGCTTACACGCTAAATAACCAGCAACTGGTGAATCAATTCCTCCTGATAACATAAGAAGTCCTTTTCCTAATGTCCCAACCGGATATCCACCTGAACCTGCTATTTTATCAAAATAAATATAAAAAGCATCTAGTCTTATTTCAACATTTATTAATAAATCTGGATTATTTACTAACACTTTTTTATTTTCTAAATTAGTTAAAACAACAGCACCTAACTCTTTACTTATTTCCATACTATTTTTAAAGAATTTTTTATTACTTCTTTTCGTTTCTACCTTAAATGTTTTAAATTCTTTATCTTTAACTAATTTTATTAATTCCTCTTTTAATATTTCATAATCATTATCAATTTTATAAGCAATATTTATTTCATGTATTCCAAAAACTTTTTTTACTTTATCTAATATTTTTTCATAGTTATCTTTATTAGGTTCAATAAACATTCGCCCTTTATCAAAAGTAATATTGACATCTTCATTTTTTAAAACATTTTCTAAATTAGTTTTTAATACACTTAAAAATAATCCAATATTATCTTTTTTAGTAGTAAGTTCTCCATATTTAATTATAATTATTTTTTGCATCTGTTGTCCCCCATTTCACGTATAAATAATTCTTGACAAGAATCACTATAATTCTTTCTAATATTTTCTAATACACCCTTATTTTTTATGTAATTTAAATCTATTAAATTCAAACCTTCTTCATATGTATTAATCGTATTTAATTTACTCATTAAATGCAAATATTCTTCTATACTTAATTCTTTATTTTGAATTTTAGTAACTAATGTCGAAGATAAAGTTGACCCTATAATGTAGCGAAAAATCGTAAATTGAAAATCCATTCTATTTAACTGAACCAAAGTAATTAATGAATTTAAATACTCATAGAATGCTTTTTGTAAATTTTTATTAGTAATCTTCTTAAATTCATCATTAAATATTTCAAAATTAATTTTATTTTGTTTTAAATAAACCATACTAATCCAATCAAAAAATAAATATGTAATTGTTTTATTAAAATCATCTATAGTTCTCTTTTTTAAAAAAAAGTTATCTTTCGTATGAGAATATAATAATCTTTCAAAAGTACAGCTATTTGTCTCCAAAAACATCTGTTTATTAAGAAGAATTAATGGCTCTTCATCACTAAAATTGCAAGAAAACATTCGATGGATAGATTCATGACATATCATATATTTATCTTCACTATTTTGTTTAAAAGAAAGATTTAAAATATTATTTTTAACATTACTTTCACCATATTCATCAATTTCAATCTTTGTATAATTTGGATTATAAATATTATTTCTAAATTCATTATATAAATTTTCATTTGTATTTTTAAAAAAATCAGATACAATTTTTAAAGATTCTTCTGGTTCTACAAAAGAAGGATCTACTATAATTTTTCTTAAATCATAATTTTGGCCATATTTTACATATTCATCAAATACCATATCAAATAAACATATTATTTTTGGATTTACTTCTTTTTGAATTATTTTATAATTTTCACAAAACTTTCTTAAATTTTCATTAATTAAATTCCAATCAATTTGCATTTTCTTACCCACTTACTAAATTATGTAATTTATAATACACTAATTTAAAACTATTTAAAAATTTATTTATCTCATCAGTAGTAGTTAAATGTGAAATACTTATCCTAATTGTAGATAACGCTCTTTTTTTATCATTGTAAATAGCCATTACACTTGTTGATAATTCTTTGTTACTACATGCAGTATTTGTTCCAATGTATATATCATACTCTTCTAAAGCATGTATAAATGTTTCGGGTCTTATACCTTCTAATGTTATATTCAAAATATGAGGAATAGATATTTTTGTTTTATTTATTTTTATTCCTTCAATATCTTTTAATTCATTACATATTTTATCGTTAAGTCTTCTAACAAAATTTTCTTTTTTATCTAAATCCATTAAGGCAAGTCTTATTGCTTTTGATAAAGATACGACAAGTGGTAAAGCAATAGTTCCAGGATGTAATGAATTATCTTTACTACTGCCATATAATACAGGTGCAATATTGATTCTACTACTTTTATAAAATACTCCTATCCCTTTTGGACCATATATTTTATGACCTGAAAAACTAGACATATCAACATCATGAAAATTGACAGCAACTTTTCCAATAGCTTGGGTCATATCAGAATGAAATATCGTATTTTCATTTTCTTTTTTTATAATTTGTCTTATCATTTTTAAAGGTTGTCTAATACCTACTTCACTATTTACTGCACAAATACTGACTAAAATTGTAGTTGGACGCATTAATTTTTTTAAATCTTCAAAATCGATTAAACCATCTTGGTCATTATTTACATAACTTATCTCAAAACCTTGCGTCTTTAAATAATCACATATTTTATAAATAGATGGATGTTCAAGTTTAGAAACAATTATATGATTACCTTTTCTGGCATTGCCAAAACAAGTACCTATTAAAGCAAGATTGTTGCTTTCAGTTGCACCACTTGTAAAAGTTATTTCACTTTCTAAAACATTGAAAATATCGCTAATTTGTTTTTTAGCACTGTTATATAAAGTCTTTGATTTCACACCTAGACTATGAAGTGAATTTGAATTACCAATAAAATCCTTAGTTACCGTATTGTATGTTTCTAAAACATCATAACTAACTGGAGTTGTTGCACTATAATCTAGATATATCATTTAAATCACCTGTACTAATTATATATTAAAATATTAAAAAAAGCCATAAAATTTATGACTCTTCAACTATTTTTTTTATTTCTTTTACAACCTTTTTCGCTTTAATTCTAATTAATATTAAATCAACAATATCAAATACAGAATAAACACAAATTATAATACCTATTGATTTAGTAACAAATTTACCACCATTAACCGGATCAAGAATTAGTAAAACACCTAATATAAGAGTTAAAATTGCATAGATAAATGTAATACTCCAAAAAGAAATATTATCATCCCTTAAATCCATAGATATGGAAATTCTATTAATTGAATTTATAATCATCCATACACCTGTTAATATTGGAATAATTGTCCCTAATATATTCTTATTCATAAGTAGAATTAATCCTGCTACAATACAAAATATTCCTAACATAAAACTAAATGTTGTTGAAAAACCTGTTTTTCTAAATCTAAAATAATTTATTATTGGAACAATTCCTATCATAATAAATATTACGCCCATTCCAATAGTTATTGAATTAATAACTGTCTCTGGAAAAATAAATAATAGAATTCCAAATATAAGCATTATTAAAGTTGAAATAATAGAAATCCAAAATATTCTTTTTGTTAAATCTTTCATTTTTTACACCTCTTAATATAAGAATATAACTTTTTAAAGAAAAATGCAAATAATTAAGAATATAATTAATATAGAAAAGGAGGATTAAGAATGAAAAATTTTCCTCCTAATTTCGACCCAGGATTATTTACTCTAGCTGCTGTTGCAGTTGGTGCTGTACTAGTTGATGATTTTAACGCCAATGAATAAAACTCAATTGGTAATTGGATTATTATGGTAGGACAATATATTTTAACTAATGCTGCTCAACAACAATTAATTGAATCAAGAATTCATAAAAATAATGTAAATATAAATAGTAAATAAGCTAAATCTGGTCAAAGTTTTTTCACCGATGGTAGAGGCAAAAGTAATTTTGACACACGTGATGAAGTTAATATGCTAATTGATGCTGTAAATCGTATTTCTAAAGAACTTGAAAATATTAAAAACAATCAGAAAAACAGCAATTAATTACGCTGTTCTTTTATACATATATACTACAGTATATGGATTTTGGATATTAAAAGATGATCCTGATCCTGTAGAGCCTGTTGTGCCTGCTGTTCCTGAAAAATTACTTGATACACTTCCAGATGTAGTTACTGTATGAGAATGACTTGCATTTGCACTCATTGTTCCTGTTGTGCCTGAAAAATTGTGATAATGAGCTAACGCAGCTCCTTTTACATTAGTTGAACCTGCTGATACGCTTGAGAACGGTGGTGAACTATTATTTCCAGCTATAACATCATATGTTCCTACTACTTGTCCAGCAGTTCCTCCATAATATAAAAAATAGGTAGTATTTGTAATTCCATTTCCACTAGTTGATCCACTAAAAGAATGACTATGATTAGTGTTAGTTGATGAAGTGGTTACAGAACTTCCTGAAAAACTGCTTGACACACTTCCTTTTGGTGTAAATGAATGGTTATGACTAGGAATATTTGCAATGCTCAATGTTACAGTTGACGAACCTCCACTTCCTTTTGAAGAATCATTTGTTATATAATTTGTTCCATCATCACCAACTAAAGTCGTTCCAGATGAATATTTTACCCATGTCCCACCAAATTTATCTTGGACTTTTTCTACTGTATCATCTTCTGTTGACATATAGATACTTCCTACGGGATAAGTATCATTTAATAATTGTGTCTTTAGATTTTCATATGCTACATTTTTATATTCTCCATTTAATGCTATTAATTCTTCTTTAGTATATGAAATAGGTGTTGTTTCATTTGTTTCTTTTGAATTAAATGATACTGTACATTTTGTACTTGTTGCACTCATATCTGCTATATTTATTTGCCAATTTATTGTATCAAATGTTGCTGTTACTCCATTACTACATTCAATACTTTCTACTTTGTAATTTGTCTCATAACTTGGAAATGTATCTGTTTCTTTTCCATCTACTAATACTGCTACTCTTACATCTCCCATTGAGTAGTTTCCTATTTGATTTTTTATTACATCAAATTCTTTTTGCATTTTATATATTGCATAGGATTTTGTTATAACAACTACAATTAGTAAACACATTATTATAGATAGTGATACAATCATATTTTTAGTTGTTATTTTTTTATTATCTTTTTTAAATTTTTGTAACTTTGGCATATTATTAATTCTCCCTACTAGTTTATTCTATATTACCAGTATACCTCCCCCCCCCAGAGGCTATAATTAAATATATTTTAAAAATTTAGATTTATAAATTTTCTTTATAGTCTTTACAAGCTTTATCTAAATCTTTTAATAAATTATCTATGTCATCTACATTATTTGTTTTAACACCACTAGCAAATTTATGACCTCCACCGTTATATTTAGATGCTATTTCATTAATAACTGGTCCTCTACTTCTGATATTTATTTTAAATTGATTATTTTTATCATCTTGAGTAATAAATATCCAAGTATAAACATCTTTTATATTATTAAAGTCATTAATCATATTTGAAGGTGTTGCGGTATCAACATTATACTCTTTTAATATTTCTGAAGAAAATTTAATATATGCTAAACCATTTTCAGTAATATTCAAATTATTAGCAATATATCCATGAAATTTAACTTCATTAATAGGTCTTTCATATAGTTTAGGATATAAAGATGTAAAATCTATTCCAACTTTATCTATTAATTCATACACTATTTTAAAAGTTTCTTTACTAGTACTTCCGACTAAAAATCTATCACTATCTGATACAATCCCTAAAAATAAATTATTTGCAATATTTTTATCTATTTTTAATTTAGAATTAAATATTAAATTTGCTATCATTTGGCAAGTTGAGGAAGATTCTATATCTAAATACTCTACTTCTCCAAATATATCTTCAAATGGATGATGATCTATTTTTACTATTTCTTTATACTTTATTTCATTAAGTCCATCTATACGATATAAATTAGGAACATCTAGTGCTATAACTAAACATCCTTCAAGTTCTTTATAATCAACCTTATCTAAGGACCCATAACTTTTAAATTTTGAGACACTACTTCCTAAAGCATAAACTTTTTTGTTTGGAAATGTAAGTTTTATTGAATCTCTTAATGCTATTTGACTAGCAACAGCATCTGGATCTGGACCTACATGTCTTAAGGTAACAATAACATCATATTGTTTTATTTTTTTATAAATTTCTTTAAATATATCTTTTGTGATAATAATCACATCCATTCTACAACTTTTATTTTACTAATTCATAAGTATCTAAAGCTATCATTAATTCTTCATTTGTTGGAATAACATATACTGGAATACTTGAATCATCAGTACTAATTAATCTAAATTCTCCTCTAAAATCATTCTTAGCTGAATCTAATTTTATTCCTAATGATGCAACTTTTTCTAATATATCAGCTCTAGTTTGTTTAGAATTTTCTCCTAATCCAGCAGTTAAAACAATAACATCTGCTCCACCAAGTTCATTATTATACATAGCAATATAATTTGCAACTTTTTGTGTATACATTTCTTGAGCTAAAATACATTGTTCATCACCTGAGGCAATTCCGTTTTCAACATCTCTTGAATCTGATTTTCCACAAATACCTTCAAGTCCACTTTGTTTATTTAAAGCAGTCATAACATCATCAATGCTCATATCTGCTTCATCCATCATATATTGAATAATTGAAGGATCAATATCTCCAGGACGAGTTCCCATCATAATACCTGTAATTGGTGAAAATCCCATTGATGTATCTACTACTTTTCCTGAATCTATTGCACATAAAGAAGCTCCTGATCCAATATGACAAGAAATAACTTTTAAATCATCTCTTTTTAAATAATTAGAAATTTCTCTATTAATAAATCTATGACTAGTTCCATGGAATCCATATCTTCTTACACCATATTTTGTATACCATTCATAAGGTACTGGATATAAGAATTCTTTAGGTTGCATAGTTTGATGAAATGATGTATCAAATACAGCAACCATTGGAGTATTTGGAAAAGCTTGTTTACTTGCTTCAATACAAGATAACATAGCAGGCATATGTAATTTAGCTAATTTTTTAAACTTATCACAAGTTTTTAAAACTTCATCATCAATAATTACACTGTTAGCATATTTTTCGCCACCATGAACAAGCCTATGACCTATTCCATCTATTTCATCTAATGATGAAACAACACCTAATTCAACTATTTCTTTTTTTAATAGTTCCAAAGCTACTAAATGATTAGGCAAATCAATTTCTCTATGTAATTTTTCTCCATTAATTTTTACATCATAAAATGATCCACTAATTCCAATTCTTTGGAAATAACCATTAATTAATTCTTTTTCTTCTGGTAATTCAATTACTGAAAATTTCATTGAAGAACTTCCAGCGTTTATTGTTAATATTTTCATTTTTCACACCTCTTTTTCATTATACAAAAAAAAAGAGATTTTTGCTATCTTTTTATTTTATTTTTGACACAAACAGGACCAGTTTTTGCATTATAATCAAGTAAATTTTCATTATCAGCAACATATTTATTTAAACTATATTCATTAAAATCAATATTCTTTCTTTTATAACTTATGTTATCATTTAATTCATAACACTTATTTATCAATCTAGTATTTGGTTCTTTCATTTTATCACCTATTTTTATTATGTATAAAATTATTTTTTCTATTCAAAATATAAATGGAGATTCATATAAATAATAATTTTTATAATCAAAATATTGATTGTGATGTAAATAATTGTAAATTTTACGATTATAGTTTAGGCAAATGTATGCTTGCAAGTATAAAAGTAATCCGAAATAAAAATGAAGCATTTTGTGCTAATTATATAAAAAAATAGTTTTAATTATTTATTTTCTATTTTTTCATAATTATCTACATATTTATAATTAAGTTTATTTTCATTACTAATAATTGTTTTACCCAATTCTTTTTCTAAATTATCTCGTGTAATTTTTGCAATATTACCACCACGTTTAGCTATTTCTTTATTTTGCTTTAAACCAAATGGTTTATACTCTTTAGCAAGTTCACGAGTTGCAAGCTCTCCCAAATCAGTAAGAGCCACTTCAATATTTGTCATATTATCTCTTAATGATTCTTTTCTTAAACCCTTATACGCTTTATATTCACTTGCTTTCATTCCTGCCCATGTTTTATATATTTCATTTGTTAATATGGCATATTCATAATCTTCTGAAATGCCTCCATCTTTCCATATATCAGTAAGTTTATTTCTATCTAACATACATTTCAAACGAGATTCAATCCATTGATCATTATAGCCTTTGTTACGATAATAATTTATTGCTCTATTTATTGCTATTTCAAGATCAAATATTTCATCAATTCTTTCACTTCCTAAATTTGCTAACCATAATTTAAATGGTTCTGCTTTAGGACTTGGAACTGATTCTATAAGTCTAAAAATATCTTTTGTTGACATCGAATCTCTTAGTCTTAGCTTTCCATCTGGAGCTAACATCTTCAACTGACTACAATTTGTAGTCACTTCACTGCCTTCTTTTTTTTATCGATTTTTTAATACTGACCAATACTTTCTTGGATTATTACTTTCTGTTAATGCACTAATAACGTCTACAACACTAAAATAATATTCTTCTTTTTCAATATTCCAAACACTTCTTATTTCATATCCTTCAAATAAATTTGACATTGTTTCTAATTTATTATTCATTATTTTACCTCTTATAAAATAGTTATAACAAACGTTTATTCGTATATCAAATATTTTTTTGTTAAAAAAGCATAGTATTTTTACTATGCCATTTTAGATTCCATATAATCTTTCATTTTTAATTCAATAATTTTAATTTGAGCTTCATCTAAAAATTCAGGTATAATTCTTTTATTGTGATATTTTACCGTATTAAGTACAACATCTTTATAATTCTTATCAACATATTTTATGTATATAAATCATTATTTTTTAAAATATCATATCCTAAATCTCCATAATCTATTTCATTCCAAGAATTATATAAAGAACAAATAAGAGCAATATTTTTTTCTTCATCATTAAAATTTTCATTATTACAAATAGTTTCTGTAAATTCTACAACTCTTAAGGTATGTTCATATTTATATTTATTTTCTTTAGCACTTAAGTCATACATATGTTTATATTTTTTTAATTCATTTAAACATTTATCGAACTTCATTATTTTTTCACTTCCAAAAATATTTTATAGATCACATAAATAATAGCATTTTCAAAAAAATAAAAAAAGATAACAATTTAAAAAGACGATTAATTCGTCTTATTTTCTTTGTAATTTTTTTATTAACTTAGGATTAGCTAAATCTCTTTCCTTTACTTGATTTTCAAGTTTACTACTTTCAACTAATGTAGAACAAATTATTTGATTACGTTTTTTATTATATTTATTATTATCTTTTTTATTTGAATCTTCATATGGTTCAACATTCGTAATTAAATAGTTTTGGACAGCTTCAGTTGCAATATTATCTAAAGAATTATCAAGTGATATATAATTACCTTCTACTATTGCACCAACTGAAAATGTTTCTTCACCCGATGTTGTAATTTTTAATTCTAAATCCTCTGATTGACTTAATCCAATTGTTTCTTTAACATAACTTTTCAAGGCACTTAAAGAAGCATCTCTTGCAATATTATATCCATAATTTCTAAGATATGAATTAATACTTTCTTCTTGTTCTTTTAAATATTTAATATCCATATCTTCTATTTTTAATTGAATATTTTCTGGCGTATCTAAAGTAGCCTTAGTATCTGACTCTATATTATATTTATCTAATTTTAAATCATGTAATTGATTTGATAATTCTATATAGGTTAAAATTGCCATTTCTTCAGAATCTAAGCCATACACGCTTTCTACTTTTGTCTTATCTTCTTCACTAATTTCATTAGAACATCCAGTTAATAATGTTGAACTAGCTAATCCACCAATTAACATACATGTTGCCAACCTATTTTTCAAATTTAACAATAATTTTCTTTTTTCTGTTTTTTTCATATTTCCCCCTTAATCAATATGATATACAATAACATATTATGTAGAATAATTCAATTTTTTTATAAATACTTTTTAAATTTTTTAAATTCTGCATCATCATCTAAATCAGTTTTAGCTAAATCTTTAAATATTTGTTTTTGTTTTCTATCTAGTTTAGTTGGAATAATTACCTTAATAATTAAGTACATATCTCCTCTTCTTAAAGAGTTTGGTATTTTTACACCTTTTGATTTTAATTTTAATTTGCTTCCATTTTGTATTCCAGCTTTAATATCAACAGTTACTACACCATTAAGTGTTGGAACATCTTTTTTACATCCTAAGACTGCTTCAGTTATAGTAAGTGGTACTTCTAAGTAAATATCTTCTTCATCTCTAATAAATAAATCATGATCTTTTACACTAAATTCAATATAAATATCTCCATTAGGTCCGCCATTTGTACCTGATTCTCCCTTACCACTAATTCGAAGTTGATATCCATTATCTACTCCTTCTGGAACAGTAACAATTATTTCTTTATTTTTTCTAATATGACCAGTTCCAGAGCATTCATTACATGTTCTTTTAAATGTTTTACCACTACCTTTACAATCCTTACAAGTAGTTTGAGTCTGAATCACTCCAAATAAAGATTGTTGTTGAGACATCACTCTTCCACTTCCACCACACGTAGAACAAGTTGATTCATCAAATCCACCTTTGCCATCACATTTATCACATGTATCATTTAAATCTACTTTAATTGATTTTTTACATCCAAAAACTGCTTCATCAAAAGTTAAGTTCATTTTAACTAAAGTATCTCTACCTTTAGTAGCACGATTTGAACTTCTTCTTGAAGAACTACCAAATCCAAATCCTCCAAAAGAAGATCCAAATAAATCATCAAATATGCTACTCAAATCAATATCATCAGCACTAAATCCACCAAAACCAGCTCCACCTGCTCCACCTTCAAATGCAGCATGACCAAATTGATCATATTGAGCTTTCTTTTGAGGATCAGATAAAACTGCATAAGCTTCCCCAATTTCTTTAAATTTTTCTTCAGCTCCAGGTTCTTTATTTACATCTGGATGATATTGTTTAGCTAGCTTACGAAAAGCTCTTTTTATTTCTTCATCTGATGCTCCTTTTTGAAGGCCTAGGACCTCATAATAATCTTTTTTATTCTTCATTTGTTTCACCTTCTTTTTCATAATAGATTTGTTCATATTGATTTATCAATTCATCAAAATATTTTATAGCATTTTCGTAAACTTGTTTATCTTCAAGATTTACTCCTAATTTAGCAAAAGTTTCTAACGGATATTTATCACTTCCAGTTTTTAAAAATTCAAGATATTTTTTTAACATTTCATCATCACCATCAATAATTTTCGAAGCAATATTTGTTGCGACACTTATGCTAATAGAATAACTATATAAATAAAAATTCATAAAGTAATGACTTCTTGTAATCCAACTATTTTTGGCATTTTTATTTAGAGAAATTGTATTTCCATAATATTTTTTTAATGATTTTAAAACAAGATTATCCATAAAATCTTTTGTTAATGTGCCACCTTTAAGAACTTCATTATACATATCTTCTTCGATTTTCCCCTCTCTAACAGCTCCAAAAAGATTAGATATAATTACTTCAATCATATTTTTTATACCAGCTAATTTTTCTTCTTTAGTTTTACCATTTTTTGCTAGATAATTAGATAATAGACATTCATTAGTTAATGATGCCACTTCACTTACCATACTTGATTGATCCCTATATTGTAAAGGATTATTTTCTTTTAAATATTGATGATGTACATTATGGCCACCTTCATGAGCTATAGTAGATACAGAATCAAATTCTCCATTATAGCTCATCAAAATTCTCGAATCGTTAGTTATTGTAGAAAAAGAATATCCTCCACTACACTTTCCTTTATATTGGCAATAATCAATATAGTGATTATCAAAAATCTTATTAAATTTATTTAAATAGTCTTCTTTTAATGGTTTTAAAGCTTCTTTTGTTATTTTCTGAGCTTCTTCTATTGTATATTCTTTATTATTATTTGAAATATCTACGCTAAGATCATATAGAAACAACTTATCATATCCTAATATTTTCTTTTTTAATTGATAATATTTTTGCAAAACTTTTGTATTTTCTTCAACTGTAGCTACTAAGGTTTTAAATACTTGATCTGTAACATTAAGGTTAAATAGTTTTTCATCCCAAGAACTATTAAAATTATGCAATTTAGCAATAGAATTATTTTTTTTGATATATGCATTTAGTAAACTAGCATTCGTTTGTCCATACTGATCTAATTTTTTATTAAAAGATACATAAATTTTTTTACGAATATTTCGATCTTTATTTTTCATTAAACTACGGAAATTATTCGTTGCAATTGTTTCTATAGTCCCATCATTTAATTTTATTTTTCCATAATTATGCTCATTATTTAATAAATTTGAAGATATATCATCAAAATTATCCATCGCATTTACTAATTCATTTATAATTTTTTCTTCATTTTCAGGAAGAATATGCTCTTTATTACGATAAATTTTATCTAAATCAACTTTATATTCATTTAGTTTTGGTTCTATTTCAAATAATTTTTGATATTCTTCTTGAGATAATTTTAATAATTCTGGCTCGAAAAAACTAATATTTTGATTTAAATCATTACATAAATCTATAGATTTTGATTTTCTTTTGATACTATCTTTATTTCCTAATTCTTGATCATTTATTAAATATGAATATACATATAAATTTTCCCATTTACTTATTATTTCTATTTCTAAATTTAAGAATTCATATAATTTTGAAGCTTCTTTCGTACATCCTACATAACTTGGTAATTTAGAAATTAGTTTTTTTGTTTCTTTTAAACTTGTTTCAAATTCTTTTTCATTTTTAAAAAAATCAGATAGATCCCATTTATATTTTTCTGGCACTTCTTTTCTATTTTTATATTTTTCCATTCGATTCCTCCATAATAATCAAAATTAAGGTTCTAGTTACCTAGAACCTAATTTCTTATTTTATTTTTCTTCGTAGCTTGCTTCTTCTACGTCATCATCTTTTTTAGATTCTTCTTTAGAATCTGTAGCATCAGCATTTGCATTTTCTTGTTGTTCTTTAGCTGCATTTTCATAAACTTTTTGAGCAAGTTTCATAGCAACTTCTTGTAAGCTTTCAGTTTTAGCTTTGATATCATCAGTATCTTCACCTTTTAAAGCTTCTTTTAATTCTTCTAATTTCTTTTCTGCTTCTTCTTTATCTTTTTTATCAGCTTTATCACCAAGATCTTTTAAAGCACTTTCTGTTGCAAATACTAATGAGTCAGCATCATTTCTAATTCCAGCTTCTTCTTTTCTCTTTTCATCAGCTTCTTTATTTGCTTCTGCTTCTTTCATCATTTTATCAATTTCATCATCTGTTAAGTTAGTAGAAGATGTAATTGTAATTGATTGTTCTTTATTTGTTCCTAAGTCTTTTGCAGTAACATTAACAATGCCATTAGCATCTATATCAAATTTAACTTCAATTTGAGGTACTCCACGTCTTGCTGGAGGTATATTAGCAAGTTGGAAGTTTCCTAAAGTTTTATTATCTGCAGCCATTGGTCTTTCACCTTGTAAAATATGAATATCTACTGCAGGTTGATTATCTACTGCTGTAGAAAATACTTGTGATTTACTTGTTGGAATAGTTGTATTTCTTGGAATTAATACAGTACATACACCACCAAGAGTTTCAATACCAAGTGAAAGTGGTGTTACGTCTAGTAAAACTAAATCTTCAACTTCTCCAGTTAAAACTCCACCTTGAATAGCAGCACCCATAGCTACTACTTCATCAGGGTTAACACCTTTATGAGGTTCTTTACCTAATTCTTTTTTAACTAATTCTTGAATATATGGAATACGTGTTGATCCACCAACAAGAATAACCTCATCAATATCATTTTTAGAAAGTTTAGCATCTTTCATTGCTTTTCTTACTGGTTCTAAAGTAGAATCAAATAAATCACGACATAAATCTTCGAATTTAGCTTTAGACAAAGTCATTTCCATATGAACTGGACCTTCATCATTTTGAGCTATAAATGGTAAACTAATTTGAGCATTTGTCATACCAGATAAATCTTTTTTAGCTTTTTCAGCAGCATCTTTTAAACGTTGCATTGCCATTTTATCTTTAGATAAATCTAAGCCATTTTCTTTTTTAAATTCGTCTACTAGATAATCAATAATTCTTTCATCGAAGTCATCTCCACCTAATTTATTATTACCACTAGTAGCTTTAACTTCAAATACACCGTCACCTAATTCTAGGATAGATACATCGAATGTTCCACCACCTAAATCATAAACTAAAATAGTTTGTAATTTTTCTTGTTTATCTAAACCATATGCTAAAGCTGCAGCAGTTGGTTCATTGATAATTCTTTCAACTTTTAAACCAGCAATTTTACCTGCATCTTTAGTTGCTTGTCTTTGAGCATCATTAAAATATGCTGGTACAGTAATAACTGCTTGAGTTACTTTTTCTCCTAAGTAACTTTCAGCATCTTTCTTTAATTTCATTAATATTTTTGCACTAATTTCTTGTGGTGTCCATTTTTTACCATTAGCTTCTACTTTTTTATCAGTACCCATATATCTTTTAATAGAAGAAATAGTATTTTTTACATTAGTAACTGCTTGTCTTTTAGCAGTTTCTCCAACTAATTCATCATCACCTTTAAATGCTACTACAGAAGGAGTAGTTCTATTTCCTTCAGAGTTAGGAATAACTTTTGGTTCTCCACCCTCTAAAACTGATACACAACTATTTGTTGTACCTAAATCTATACCTATAATTTTTGCCATTATTAATCATCTCCCTATTCATTTACCTTGACCATGGCTGGTCTTATTACTTTTTCATTATATATATAACCTTTTTGTAATACTTCTATTACATGGTTACTTTCCATATTTTCAATCTTGTCAGTTAATACTGCTTGCATAGTATGAGGATCAAATTCTTTTCCTTGACATTCAATTTCTTTAACGCCCTTACTATTTAATATATTAACTAAATTTGTATAAATCATTTTAAAACCACTTAAGAATTTTGATAATTCATCTGTCAAATTTTCATCATCAAGCATAATTGCTCTTTCAAAATTATCTACAATAGTTAATAATTGTTTAATTATATCTTCTCCATCATACTTATAAATTCTAGATATTTCTTCTTCATATCTTCTTTTCATATTTTGCATTTCAGCAGAAATTCTTAAAATTTTATCATTTAATTCTGCATTTTTATTTTTTAATGTTTCTTTTTCTTTGTCAATTTTTTCTTTTTTTACTTTTTTATTTTCTTCTTTTATATTTTTTTTCTCTTCTTTTTTTACATTTTCTTTTTTTTCTGTTTCTTTTATTTCATCATTTATCTTTTTTTCGTCCACTTTACTTATCACCATGACTTTCTAAATTTTGGGTAATGTATGAAAGAAGCCCTACAACTTTATCATATTCCATTCTCTTAGGTCCTATAATAGCAATTGTACCTTTTTCACCATTAACATTATATGTACTTTTGACTACTGTCACATTTGAATCAAACTCATTTTCATCACCAATATAGATGTTAACGCCATCTTTATTTTCTTCAATATTTCTAATAAAATTATCATCTTCAAATTTATTTGCAAGTCTTTTTATTTCATTAATATTGTTGTATTCTGGTTGATCAAAAATTTTTGTTTTTCCTCCAAAATGAACATTGGTAGACTGTTCAACAAAATCATCAAATGCATCATGAAAAATGTTATACACTGTTTCATATTGTTTAATTTTTTTACTAATAATTGGTTTAATATCAAATTCCAATCTTTCAGAAACTTCATTAATTGGTGTTCCAATTAACATTTTATTGATAATTTCGCTTGTTTTTACCAATTCTTCAATAGAAATAGTTGATGGTATATTAAATTGTTTATTTTCAACAATACCTCTATTAGTACATACTACCGCTACTATTTTATTTTCTGGAAGTGGCACAATACTTACTTGTTGTAAATAATTATCTTCTGATTTTTTACCTAAAACAATACTAGTATAATTTGTAATATCACTTATGATTTCAACACATCTATTTATTGTATCACTAAGTTCCAAGTCATTATTTCTAAATATTGTTTGTAACTTTAAAACATCTTCTCCTGTAAGTTCTTTTGGCTTCATTAAGTTATCAACATAATACTTATAGCCTTTTTCACTTGGAATTCTACCAGAAGAGACATGGCATTTTTCCAAATATCCTAAATTTTCAAGTACTGCCATTTCATTACGAATAGTTGCACTAGATAATTCTAAGGCATCACATAATGATTTACTACCAACAGGCTTACAAGTTTTAATATAAGATTCAACTATAATCTTTAATAGTTCTTTTTGCCTTTCTTCCACTTTTTCACCTTCTTAGCACTACATTTTCCTAAGTGCTAATATCATTATATGTAAAAAATTAGCACTTGTCAACCCTAAAGTGCTAATTTTACATTTTTTGCTATTTTTTTACTTTAATTTTAATTTAATTGTCTTACTTCGTCTCCATCTACATCAAACATATTGCCATCAATATATACAAATATCGCTTCCATACTACCACTAAATATACCACCTTTTACCGGGATAACATTTACAATATTTTTTAATCCTTTTATTAAACACTAAAATAATTTAAAACAATATCATCTATTTTTATAGGATTATCATAATCATCATTTAATTGTATTTTTAATTCTTTATTTTCTAAATTAATAAAATAATTATTAACAGTTTTCATATAAATCAATTTATTTTTTATTTTAAACTACAATAAAAAAATAGATATTTAATCTATTTCAACATTATTATCTATTATTTTTTGAGGATTATAAATACATAATTTATTAAAATAATCTTCATCAGTTAATTTAATTACTTTCTTCTTTAAATTTGGAAATCTTTTAAAATACTCTGTATTACTATGGTGAATATCACTTGCTAAAGTAAAGTATTGCCTATTTTTCAAAAGAGTTTTAAATATCTTTTTCGCATAATTTCCGTATTTACCACTTAATGCATCAATATTTCCTTGTAATAAAATTCCTAAATCTAAATATTTTTCTAATTCTTCTATATTATTTTGAAAAATTCTGTATCTTTCAGGATGAGCAAGAATTACTTTAGCTCCCTGATTTATTAGTTCATATAATATATCTAAATCACAATTCAATTTTTCATTTAAAGGTAATTCAATCAACATATAACTTGAATTATTTAAAGTATAAATTTTTCCTCTAATAATCTTTTTATCTATATGATTTTGAATAAATATTTCATTACCCAAATATAAATCTATTTTTATATTTTTTTCTTTTAACTTTTCCTTTAATATTTCTATTATCTCTTTTTTCTTCTTATTATTGGCATCATATAAATCATTGGAGATATAATGAGGGGTTGCTATAACAGAAGTATATCCAATTGAAGACATTTTCTCTAATATAGATATACTTTCTTCTATATCTTTAGCACCATCATCTATTCCAAACAAAACATGATTATGAATATCTATCATAATTTATTTACTGGTGTAATATCCACCGTAATATCCGCCATAATAAGAGCTAGATAATGTTTTTGGAACTTTATTTAAAATAATTCCAGCAATATCAACATCTAATTTTTTTAAACTATTAATTGTATTTTCTAAAAAATTCATTTTTGTATAATTAGCAGCACTTACAACTACTACTTTTTGAACATATTTTGTAAATACTAAAGAGTCAGTTAAACCATTAATAGGTGTACCATCAAATATAATAATATCAAAATCTTTAGAAGCACTTGCAATAAATTTTTTAGCATTTTCACTATCTAGTAATTCGCTTGGATTTGGTGGAACTGTTCCACGAGATATAAATGATAAGTTTTCTACTTTTGTTTCTTTAATGTAGTCTTTATAATTAGAAGGATCATCTTCTACTAAAAGATTAGAAAATCCTTTTTGATTAGATGTTTTAAAAATTCGATGTAATCTTCCAAGTCTTAAATCACTATCAACTAATAATACTTTTAAATTTTTTTGAGCAAATGAAACTGCTAAATTAGCGCTAACAAAACTTTTACCTTCTCCTTGAATTGATGAAGTAACTAAAATTGTTTTTCCTTTTTTCAATTTAAGAGAAAATTGAATATTCGTTCTAATTACACGTATTGCCTCTGCAATAGAAGATTTTGGATTTTTCTTAACGATTAATTCATCCATTATTTTCTCCCCCTTTTCTTTTTAGAACCTTTATTATCAAAATTTGGAATTGAACCAAGTACTGGAATATCAAACTTAGCTTCTATTTGTTCTGAAGTTTTAATTGTTGTATCAAAGTAAAAATATACAGTTATAATTCCAAGTCCTAAAATAGTTCCTACTGCAATAAATATAATTATCGATTTTGTTAAACTTAAATTAGATTTTTCTTTAGCAATTCTTGCTTCATCTAAAATACTAACATTACTAACATTATAAATTTCTTTAACTTCTTCACTAAATACTTCTGCTATTTTAGAAACTATTTTATGTGCTCTTTTAGCATTAGTATCAAAAACAGTTATTTCAATAATTTCTGTATCTGTAACACTACTAACTGTAATATGATCAGCTAAATCTTCTAATTTATAATCTAACTTTAATTCTTTAATAACTTGTGATAATACCTTATCACTTTTAGCAATTTGTTGATAAGTTGATACTAATTTTTGATTAATAGTAAGTTCATTATTATCAATAGATGAAGTTGTATCATTTTGATTAAAACCAGCAAGTATTAAAGATGTAGTTGATTCATATTTTGGTTTTTCTAATAATGTTTTATATAAAACACCACAACCAGTTATTATTATTACAACCAATATTATATAGACTATTTTACTTTTATAATAATTAAATAAATCACGTAAATTAATTTCTTCCATAATTAACCCCCTAAATTTCCGTCTATTATAGCATTTTTTTTGACTTTTGCAACTACTAATTTAACTAGATTGCAAAGTATTATTCCTACTAAACTACCTAAAGTATCTATAAATACATCAAATACTTTAGCAGTCCTTTGATTTATAAACAATTGATGTAGTTCATCACTTGTTGCATAGATTATACATATAATTAAAGACAATATAATTTTTTTAGAAACATTACATTCATTTAGTAATAAATAAACTAAAATTCCTAATACAAAATATAATGTAAAGTGTGCTGTTTTACGAATTGTAAACCTCATATCTTTAATTATATTTTTCTTTTCTTGTTTTGTAATTTCTTTATTTGCAATAGCTGCAGCAGTATCTACTATTTTTTCACTAACTTTATCACTAGTATTTTGACTTTTAACTGCATTTTGTTGGGAAAACATAAATATAACAATCATCCAAGCAATCACTAAAATTCCTAGAATGATTTTTTTAGTTTTCATTTAAAACCTCATTCATTTTCTTTTTAGCTTTTTCTACACTATTATAATCAGGTTCCATAACGTATAGTTTATAACGCATTCCCATACTATATGTATAATTAGAACTATTATATCCAGTTACTGCAATAGATTCTACTTCCCATTTAGGCATATTATCTAATTGATATTTAATAAATGATGTAATCATATTAGTAGACATATCTGTTTGAAAAGTACCATCCAAAGCATTTAAAATACTATTATATTTACTTATTAAAACACTAGATTGTGTTACTTTATTAATAATTGCTTCAATTACTTGTTGTTGATTAGCTCCCCTATGATGATCTCCTGTAATATATGCATATCTTTCTCTTGAATAAGCTAAAGCTTGTGTTCCATTAAAGGAATTCCATCCTTCTTTTACTTTAACACTTTTATTTGTATGTGCTGTAAAAGATTTATCAGAATAAATATCTATTCCACCAATCACATCTACTACTTTAATTAAACTATTAAAATTAACTCTTAAATAATAATTAATATCTATATCATAGAATTTTTCTAAAGTCTTTATACTTTTATCTATTCCATAAATTCCTGCATGAGTTAATTTATCACGAAGACCAGTTGTATTATAAAGTTGTACATAATAATCTCTTGGAGTATTCACTAATAAAATATGATGTGTTTTAGGATTAACAACAACAAGTTGATTAACATCACTTCTACCCCTTACAGAATTTACATTTCCATATTGATCAATACCACTAATATATAAAACAAATGGTTCTTCAAAATTTATTTTTTCATCTTTATTTTCTTTATGTACTTTAGCTTTTATAGAAAAAGTATCTATAACTTTAACACTATCTTTAAAATCTTTTATCTCTTCATAAGCTAAAGTCAAATAACTTTCTTCCAAAACAATAGCATCAGTATTTTTATTTAACAAATCATCTGCAATAACAGATAAATCAGTAAATAATTGCTCATTATAACTTATTTTTTTAAAATTGTTTTTTATATCATTTTTATAATCATCATCTATATAAGCAATATTTTTATCTTTTAAATCACTTATTTTCTTATAATTACTTTCTTTTAATACTATTACTGAATAATTTAAAGTATCATAAGATTTATGAGTACTTTCAAAAAAATCATTAGTATTATTTAAGTAAATTGAAATGAAGTTAAATCCACCAGATAATAATCCAATTAATATAACTGATATTATTTTAATTACTATATTTTTTTTAATAAATATAAGATAGAATAAAATTCCTACTATTAATATTAAAATTATATATCCTAATACTAAGTATTTAGTCGGTATAATATTTAGTT
>JAEDGC010000082.1 GCA_016297695.1 Bacilli bacterium | reverse complement strand
TAAAATTAAATAAGATAAGTTTATTTTTTATATTACATTAATGGTACATTAAACTAAATATATGTTTTGTTTAGTATAGTGTACCATTTAAATTAATAAAGTATAGTTTATGATTTATTTATGATGATTGATTCTCGAGATATATTAGATAACTATACTATAGAATAATTTACTATTTTATTATGATGATTGATTCTCGAGAATAATAAAAACTAATTTTTAATGATAAATAGAAAAGTTTAAGTTTTCTCGAGAGCTTTTTAATATATATACTGAATTACATATAAAATTTATTGAAAAATTAAAATAAAAATGCTCTGATGTACTATCACAGTAGACCAGAGCAAAAGTTTAAAAATAAATCAGATATTGTATATGATATATATCGAAGATATTATCAAGCAGTTTACATGCAAAAAATTAAAGAAAGAAATAAATCTTTCTGTAAATTCAGCAACATACAATCAAGTATACGAACATTTCCTTTCTAAAGATAATTCGCGCGAATCAGCTCATAATTCTCGAGAGATAACTAAGCTGTATTTTCTATTAATGCTTTTTATTAGCACTGCGTATCATAAAATTAAAAAAGATGACACTGGTGAAGAAATGCTTGTTCTCAAGAGAGAAATCAATATATCAGATAATGACATTAGTTATGATGGTTTATCTCATGGTAAGTTACTTAAATTAAAGAAAGCATTATCAGATAGTAAACTTATTGAATGTATATTATCTCGAGAAACAACAGACATCTATAATAATAAAGTATGGTTAAGTAAACCTACATTATATAGATTAACTTACCAATCATTCAACTATAATTCATCTAGTATAGTTAACTTAAAATACTCTAATGTAAATAAAAAACTTATCAATATCTTATCCAATATCAACCTACCAATATTTACCGACCAAAACTCACTCCAATTTATTGAATTACATCAAGATAGAGCAGCAAGTCGACTAAATAAACATAAGAAATATTGGTCACTAGATATATTCCTCTCATTTTATAATAGACTATGGGTAACAGATATTGTAGGTAATATTTGCCCAATTAGAACAGCAGATTTACACAAAACAGAGAAAGGTCTAAGACCGGACAACCGTATCTACACAGGTTTTCACATTCTCGATAAAGATATTCGCCAACGAGTTTATATGGATAATGAGCCTCTCGTAGAATGCTTTGATGTACACAACTGCCATGCAACTTTAATCAATGCCATTTTACCTAAAACAATTCCAACATCTGAGAAAGAGCTTTATCTTTCAAAAACCATTTCTGGTACTTTTTATGAAGATGTAATGGAATTCGTTAACAACATGTTTAAAACGGAAGGTAATAAAAAAATAGATACAGTAATTGCAGATGAGTATCTTAGCCAAAAATTTGACAAACCATGGAGTAGAGATGACACAAAGACTGCAGTAAACAAATATTTAAATTTATCTATAAAGAAATTAAAAAGAGCAAGAAGAACATATGAGCTTAGAAGACCTTGGAAAAGTGTAAACGAAGATGCTGTATATGTTGATGAGTACTTCAAAACTTTTTTTCCTTCAATCAGAGAGTTTATCATAACAACTCCAAAGACTAACAAAGTTTATGAAAAGATACCTGGTAAGAAAAGATCGCAGAAAACTATTTATGAAATAGTAGATGATATAGTTAAACAAAAGCCCATTAAAAAATGCAAAAAACTATCTGATATGGTAACTCTAAATGATATGCTAAATACTGTAGAGACAGATATCATAACAAACCATATTTGCAAGGACCTTTACGAAAACTACAACATTACTGCGATATCTTTACATGATGGTATATTTGTAAAAAAATCAGATTGCTCGAGAATGCCTGATGTTGTTAAAGAATTTAATGATTTGATAACTTACTATGATGTTTTAAAATAAATAAATCAAATAAAAAATACAGTGTAAACGATGGAATACTTATCACCCGAGGAAGTCAAATTAAATCCAGGCCTCATAGAAGGTCTTGACGGCGAATTTGTAGAAATACCAATTGAAAACTTTATATCATCACCTGAGATGTCCAAGCCTGTCGTAGAGCGCATTATGTATCGTAAATCAAAAGATAAAATTTCAAATAATAAACTTTTCTAAAATTTTAAATTATGGTAGATATAGATTTTTTTTACAATCAAATGTGTAAAGTGTCTAATGACATAGATAATATTATAATTCCACACATTAAAAAAACTAAGCCAATGGCTAATTTTCAAATAGGTGTAATTATAAAAATGGCAAATTTAAATTTAGATAGTATTTATGAAACAGCTTTGACTGTTTATCGTAAACTTCCTCTTAAAGAAAGAAAGATTTTTATAAATAATTATAGACATATTCGCAAGGAAATGTATGATAAAGTATCTCTTGAATACCAAAATGGTGAATATTATAAAAAAGATTATAGTAAATTTTATGATAGGTTCATAAGATACACATCAGATATATTATTTCTTGAAAAAACAACATCATTCAAATCAAAACTTTTGTGTAAAAATTATAATGATGATTACAGCTTACTTGCTAAGGCATATAAGGACCTTAATGAAATGCTTTTTTCACATATAAATAAGAAACAACTATTATCTGACGACCAATTATGGTGCATTATACCATTAATCAGAGAAGTTTTGATTACTATTAGGGAAAGGGCATATGAAGTATATGATGAAGTTCCTGAAATAATAAAGCATAAACTATATGATGAATATGCATATTCTGATGAGTGTAAACAATATATTGATGAATTGAACTCAATTAATTTTGAATTAAGAGGTAAAAAGGTTAGTATAACATCTGATATGACTGATACTGAACATGAATATTGGAAAGCTGAACGTGTTGAATATCTCAATGAATCGCTTAATGAAAATTGTTCAGATGAAGATTGGTACGTCGAAAGGGGCATCATGTACAACGACAACTACTAAAATAAACCTTTCCAACTTTATGTCCGAAATAAACGAAACCTACTACATGATGGCTAAAGCCTACGAACTCCTCCAGGACAACCTAATCTCCCACATAGAAAATATCAAGCCACTATCAAAAAATCAAATAGAGAGCATCTTAACATTAGTCCGCTCTTCCCTGGATATCCTTGAAAATAAAGCATATGAAGCTTACGACAAACTTCCTGAGATGACAAAGCATGTACTTGATGAAAAAGATTACCGTCGAACGATGCTAGCAAACGAAACAAAATGTTGGGAAAAGTCTAATCACAAGTTGGTAAAGAATGAAGATGATTACAAAACTCATATTGAGTGGAAAGCACAGAGAGTGAAAAGACTTCAGGAACTTTATCCTAATACTGGTCCGTATCCACATAATGAAGAGTGGTTTGTGAAGAATAATTTAATGTACGATGATAGTATTGAATGACATCATCCAGGGCCTCCAGGAGTGCTCCCCATCGATCCCCCATCGATGAAATACAAGTAGGTTGATATTTTATATGGCTCAAGTATAATACATCGATAGGGAGCATTAGGGTGCATTAAATCATCGATAAATACTAAAATTAAATTTAATTATGGCAGCAAAAAAGATAAAGATACAATCTCCCGAGATTTATGATAGATTTATAGACGATAAAGAAAGAAGAAATAAAGGACAGTTTTATACACCGAAGATATTTGCTGATTATGCTCACAAAATGATATCTAAAGAGCTAGGTAATAATTGGAAAGATGAGTATGTTGTGTGGGATAATTGCTGTGGTACAAAGAATTTAACTCGAGACTATAGATTCAAGGAACTTTATTGTAGTACACTTGAGAAGAAAGAATTAGATATATCTGCACATCTTAATCCTGAAGCAGAATCATTTGTTTTTGACTTTTTAAATGAGCCAATTGCAGGAAGAGAATCTTTAACTGGAGTGTATGATGATAAGTTGCCTAAAGGGTTGAAGGATGCTTTATTGGAAAATAAACCAATCGTATTTTTTATAAATCCACCGTATGGTAAAGCATCTGGCAGTCGTTATAGTGGTAATATTGATGCTGGTGTTTCTAACACTTTTGTTAAAAAACAAATGCAAAAAGAAAAAATTGAATGTTCGGAACTTATCAAACAATTTCTTTGGAGAATTGTAGATATTAAACGAAAATTTAATTTAACGAATTTGTATATTGCTTGCTTTACAAACCCATCATGGTTAATTAAGCCACAATCTATAAAATTTAGGGAGTTATTTCTAAATAATTTTGAATATCAAAAAGGTATTATGTTTTGTGCTGGTGAATTCGCAAATGTATCTTCTGATTGGGGAGTAACATTTAACATTTTTAAAAGTGGAAATAGTAAAGAAAGAAATAATTTTACACATCAACTAATTGAAAATAATAATGGAGAAATAAAAATAATTGGTGATAAAGTATTATGCAATTTTGATGGGCAAAATATCAAAACTACATCTGAGTTTATTTCAGAAAAATTAGGTAAAAAACATAAAGAAAAAATAGTTTACTGTAAAGATATTAAAAAAATTGAGTATGCAGTAGAATATGCAAATATTTATGATGACTATATATGTGTAATTGATTGTCACGGAAATGTAATACAGAATAATATGCACACTTTCATTACAAACAAATATCCAAAAAGTGGTGGAGGTATAATGCAATTAACTAAGAAAAATATTTTTGAAAGTTGCATTGTGCATTCTATAAAAAATCTTATTACCACTAATTGGGTTATTGATAAAGACACGTATAATATGAATGTTGACATTCCTATTTCATTTAGAAATGATGCATTCGTATATTCTATATTTGGAAATTATTGCTGCAGTGTAAAAATTGGTAATGACCAACTTAAAAACGAATTTTTCTGGATGAGCAAATCAGAAATAGAATCACTAGCACTCAAGTACAATAATGATGATTGCTTTAATGATGCACAAACATCTTCAGAAAGATTTGTATACACTAAACTTCAAACTATAGAATTATCACCAGAAGCACAAGCTGTCATAGACAAAGCAAACGATATCGTAAGAAAAACTTTTAAATATCGCGAGCAATTTAACAAAGAGCACCCAGAATATCAAATTATGAATTTTGATTGCGGCTTTTATCAAATCAAAGCGCTATGCAGGGAGTATATGCCAGAGCTGTTAAAAGAATTTAAGGAAGTTTACAAAGTTTTGGCAGATAAAATGAGACCTATGGTTTACACACTTGGTTTTTTAAAATAATGCAGCATAATAAAACTATTAAAATAGTGCTTGAAATAATTTGTATAAGCAGTGCTCTAGAATGGTCCCCCATCGATCCCCTATCGACCCCCCATCGATGGAACACAGTAAAGTTGATATTTTATATGGCTCAAGTATAATACATCGATAGGGAGTATATAATTATTGATAAATACTAAAATTAAATTCTATTATGATAACAAAAGAGAATCAAGCAAAGATGCAAATTGCAAGAAAAGCAAAAGGAACTTTATCAGATGAGTTTATTTATGAAGACTTTTTGTATGAGAGAATTAAAGATAAAGATGGTATACTTAAGCCAGGCTTTTATATCTATATGGTAAACAAATCTTGGTACGAAGTATTCTATACAACTAAAAATAAAATGCCATCTGATGAAGACTTTGGTTTTACAGCATATTGTTGTCAAAGCTTGGATAGAGCTTGGAAATGTTTAAGTGTACTAGAGAAAAAAATTGAACTTAAACAAAACAAATCAAAAAATAAATAGAATCACTAAACTTTCTCTAAAAACGAAGATATATATTTTAGATAACTAATTTACTGATAAGCTTTTTATTT
>JAEDGC010000023.1 GCA_016297695.1 Bacilli bacterium | reverse complement strand
CTAAGTTTTTCAACGCTTAGTGAAGATTTTTAATTTAAAACTGTCAAACTCGGGAGTTGGATTATCTAGTTCTTTAAACTTTTTAAAACTTTTCAATCTAAAATCAAGCATCCAATCAGGTTCATTCTTTTTTTTTGATAAATTTATAATAAAATCTTCTGTTAATTTCTCTTTCATAATAATCACAAAAATATTATATCACAATGTTTATTATTAATTGAAATAATTTGCATTATTTGTTATACTTTATTATGAGAATAGGAGGATATAAAATGGATGAAGAAATTGCCAAAAATAATGAAGTCTATATGAGAGACTGGATTTCTTTAAATCCTAACTTAAAAGATATAACTTTTATTAATAATACATTATATACTCCTGATGAAAAAATAAATTTTAAAAATTTTCTTGTTTCAGACTTATTAAAAAATAATTATTTTTATAACAATAAATATACTTTATCTAAAAAAGATTTTATCTTTATTTTAAAACTTCATGTAACAGCTAATGATATATTAAATGATTTTAACACATCTTTTGCTAATGAAAATATTGGAAATGAATATATAAAAAATATTAAATTAGCTTTTAATTATTCTATTGAAGTTACAACAAATAATCAAACTTACCGTATTTATTTCAATCATTATAGTAAAATTTTGATGCTATATAAAGATTTACTTATAAAATATAATGATTATATTCCAGCAAGTGTTTTCTTTGAAGAATTAAAAAAATTTAATATAGATGTTCCTTATAAAAAAGTAGAAAAAAATAATTTGAATTTTTTAGATATTTTACACAAAGATTCAAATTATTCATTAAAAGAAATTAACCATTTAGAATCTATTTCAAGATTTATATTTGAATTACTTTGTAATGAAGAATATATTTGTTCTTCAGCTAAAGATTTATTAGATATTTATAATTATGAAATGAATAAACTTTCTAATAAAACCACATTAAGTGCTAATGAAAATTTCATTTTAAGTTTATACCAAAAAAATGTAAATGCTATAGAAGATTTAGAGCGAAAAAAAGAAGAAAAAGAAGCTTCTTTAAAAAAAGCTTCTTCATTCGGATTTAGTTCATTATTATTAATTGTTTCTTCTGTATTGTTTAGTGGATTCTTTATAGCTTTATATTTAATATTTAAATAATTACTTTATTCTTAAAGTAGTTTTTTATTGCATATATAGATAAAATTATAATCAAAAAAGTATAATCATTATTTGAAATTGTATTTGGAACTTCAACTATTATTTCATCACTATCTAAAATTTCATCATTTATAATTTCATTTTCTATTTGTTCAATAGGATTTTCATTTATAACGTTATCATTTGTCTTTTCAACTATACTTGGTTGTTCTTTTTTTTCAGTTAAAAAATATTCTAGTTCAATTAACCTATAATCCGTCATTTCTTTATATGAACTATTATTATTTATTTCAAATTTTAAAATATCATCATCATATATATAATTATAATTTTCATCATGAATTAATTTAATATAATATTTATCAAAATCAAAATAATTATTATAATTTATGACTCCATTTTCATCACTTGTATAAATACATTTATCATCTTCACATATTTGCTCATTTTTGCCATTATAAATTTCAAATTTAATATTTTTTATTGGTTTTTTAGTATATTTTTCATAAACATTTAATTTTACTTTATACTTTATTTTGTTATCTTGAAAAATCATTTTATTATATTTACCATTTTTTCTAACATTAATTTGAAAATCAGCTATTTTATCATATTGCTCATAGGAAGTTAATTGTTTAATTTTATATGTTCCATAATTAAGTTTAAATTTAATTGTTCCAAAATCATCTGTCGTAAAAATATCTACTAATTCATCATTTTTATTATATATTCCAAATTTCACGCCCTTTTCAAATTCTAAAATACCTGTTTTATTATTTTCAAGAGTTTTAATTATTTCAAAATTTTCAGAAATAACTTTTTCATAAGTATTAATATTTATTAAATAATTATCTTTATCAATATCAAAATAATATTTTGTTTGATCTAACTGATAACCAACACTTGGACTTATTTCTTGAATATAATACCTATTTTTACTAAGCTTAGTACTAAAGTTGATTTTACCTGTTTTATCAGTCAATTGTTCTTCAAGTAAAATTCCTTCATTAGAATATAATCCGTATTTAGCATTTAATAAAGTTCCTTCATGATTTGGTGCATTATTTTTTGTATCACTATCTAATTTTTGAATTGAAACACTACCGTATATAGGTTTAATGTTTATTCTTTGAGTAACGTTACTCAAATCTCCTGGTAATAATAAGTTTTGATTATCTTCATCTACATAAACTACAGATTTTCCCCCAAATCTTTTTTTCTCTTTCTTAAACAGTAAATATCCATCATTAAAGTCATTAATTTTAACATTAATTTTATTACCATTTTTAAAAGCTTCAACATTTGCACTACCTGTCATTTCATATTCATTTAACACATTATTTATGTCTTCAATTTCTTCTTGTTCGTTTATAAAAGCATTAATTTTTCCGTATTTAACATTGGGTACAATAAAATGTCTATTAACTAAATTATCAAGTTCTGCCATTTCACTAACATATTTATCAATTCTATTTCCATTTAATTTATCCGTAAAATAAATGTCATAACCTAAATTATTTGTTTGCCATATCATAAATTGCGTAATTACATACCATTTTATATCAGTATGATCGCCATAACCGTAACCATAATATGCCAAAAGTTGAATCCTATCTCTTTGTAAAGATGTTAAATTAGCATGCATTTCTAAATCTGTATCATACCCTATTACTAATTTATTTTCATCAATAGATTTCCCAGGTTCAATGCAATACAAATAACGATTATCACTTTTTCTAACAATTAAAGTCATTTGTTGATACTTCGTATTTCCATTTTTACTTTTGTTTACGAACTCATCTTTAATCCACATTCCATGCTCGTCTATCTTATCGTAATAAGTTGCTGCATTTACATTTTTAAGACCAAATAAAATAATAAAAACTAAAAAACAACTAATTTTTTTTAACATTTTTTCTCCTTTCTTTACTACAAAGACGTTATTATAAATAGTATTTTTTAGTTTTCAAGCTTTTCGACAAAACTAGTCAAAACATATCAAATTTAGACATTTTACTGGATGGAAAACATAAAAAAAAGACTTATTAGGTCTTTTTATCGCAAAATTATTTAGCTTCTATAATTAATTTTATAGCTGTTTTTTGTTCGCCATTTATAGAAATATCATTAAATGCTGGAATAACAATTAAATTATCACCAGATGGAGCAACAAAGCCTCGCGCTATTGCAATAGCTTTAATAGCTTGATTTAATGAACCAGCTCCAATGGTTTGAACTTCTACAACTTTATTTTCACGGTAAAGATTAGCAATTGCTCCTGCTACTTTACTAGGATTTGACTTACTCGATACTTTTAATATTTCCATATATTTTATTAAATTCCTTTCTACAATAAAATATATGAAATAAAGAAATAATTATGACCTAATTATTTCTTTCCCATCTTACATAAATTCCACATGGTAATAATAATTTGCTATTTTTCATTTCTATTCCAAGCTCATCACTTGAAATAAATCCTTTTACTTTTTTATTAACTGTAAGATATAAAATATTTTCTAATATTGTTTTAGAAAGTCCAGTTGAATAAGAATTTATTAAAAATAATATTGGATTATCGCTTAATAATTCTGTACATAATTCAACTAAATTAAATAAATCTTTTTCTATACTCCATACTTCTTTATTGGCTCCTCTTCCAAATGATGGAGGATCCATTAAAATAATATCGTATTTATTACCACGTCTTATTTCACGTTTAACAAATTTAACAACATCATCAACTAAAAATCTTATATTTCTATCTTCTAAATTATTACTTTTAACGTTTTCTTTAGCCCAATCTATCATTCCACGAGAAGCATCTACATGAACAACATCTGCATTTTCCATTAAAGCTGCAATTGAAGCTGCTCCAGTATAAGCAAATAAATTCAATACTTTTACTTTTCTATTTGCATTTCTAATTTTTTCTCTTATCAAATTCCAATTATAAGCTTGTTCTGGAAATAACCCAGTATGTTTAAAACCCATAAGCTTTAAATTAAATGTCATATCTTGATAATGAATTTGCCATGAAGAAGGAATATTATTATTTTTTATATTCCAACATCCTCCACCTGTATTGCTTCTATTATATGTAGCATCTATGTCATTCCATAAATTTTCATTACTTTTTTCATTCCAAATTATTTGGGGGTCTGGTCTTAGCAATTTTAAATCATTCCAAATTTCTAGTTTCATACCATCAGCCATATCAATAATTTGATATTCTTTAAAATCATTTACTGTTTTCATTATTATTCTCCATTAAATAAATAGTAATTGGATCTAACATTTCTAAAATACCATGAATATAGAAAAATAGTCCTAAAATAATTAATTGAATATCAGCTGAATAATATAAATTAATACATGTAATTATTCCAGTTAAAATAAATAATCCAAGAGATATTACTTTCAATATCCAAATTTTGTTATTACTATCATTATAATAATCGCATTTTTTTAATTTTATTAATGACATCAAAATAATCCATGCTAATAGTAATAATACCATTTGTAATAAATTATCAAACAAATTGAAAGTTAATCCAGATATTCCTATTACATAACTTAAAATACTAGTAAACAGTCCTTCCATATCATTACTCTTTTTAGTTAAAGCATATTGAATCATATTTAGGGTTGCATATATTATCATAACTATAAACAATGTAATATTTATTTTAATAACATTAAATTTTGGTAAAATAGTAAGTATTACTCCTAATAAAATTAACAAATTTGCAATAACTAAATCTACTTTTTGCTTTTTTTTCATTCAACCACTTCCTTATAGATAAATTATACTATATTATTCACTTAAACAAAAGAATTAAAAATCATCATTTTCTTTTTCCGTAAGTACTTCCCCACTTATCTAAAATTATTTTTTTTCGTTTTACATAATAATCAATTCCGCCATCGCAAAAAGGTTTAGAATTTATTAAAACATCCTCTTCTTCTTGCCTTGTATAATCAAAATCTAAATCATGAATTTGTTCAAAAAAAGTATATTCTTTTTCTTTTTGACGAGATATTTGATTTTTTTCAAAACTATTCATTTTAAATATTTTAAGAAGTTCATTTTTAATTTCTTCATTTGTATTATGCATAATCTTATCTTCCCAAATTACTCTTTCTAATCTATCAACATATAACTTATGAAAAAATTCTTGATATTTATTTTGAATCATTAAACGCTTATAAGGATTGTCTGATGATATATAAATCCTATTAATTTTTCTTAATTTTTCTAACTTTTCTATTTGTTTATAATTTGTTAAAGTTGCATCTATTTCTAATAATTCTAAATTATAAAATCCACTTATAAATAATAAATCTAAATCATTAAGTTGTTTATAACGGGCATGTTTATAAATACACAATTTTCTTAATTTATTAGCACAAGTAGTTAAGAAAAAATATTCATAGTCTATATTAATATTACTTAAAATTAAAATTTGGTTATCTAAATGTAATACATTTTTATTCATTCTTTTAATATTACTGTTTTTTAATTTTAAGTATCTTCCTTTAAAACCATCAAACATATCAAAACTGTATATATCTGATAATTCATCATATATATCGCATTTTAAAATTCCAATATTACAATCTTTATAATATGTACATTTTTTTGACTCATATAATTTTAAATTAGAAAAGGCATCTTTTATTATGTCTAAATCTTTTTTTTCAATTTTCAAATCTGAAATTTTAATACTTTTGACATTAAAACATTTTAATATATCAGTTGGAAAATCATTTCCTGATTCTATATATTCATGATTAGTATTAATAAAATCTATTATACTTTTGAATATTTCAGATAAATCAATTTTTTTTCGACTTACTTTATTATTTTTATTTATAGTAATATCTAGTCTTCCAATTTTTCTTTCAAAATTTATATATACTGTTACTTTTTCAAATATTAAATATACCCCTGTGTTAAATAAGTTATTATATGGTTTTGTATATTGAATTTTATATTTCATACGATCACCTAAAAGTTAGGACTTATTATACATCATTTTTTTTATTTTAGAAAGTCATATATTTGAATTAATTTTTATAGGCAGATTTAGAAACATTGTAAAAATAATATAGTTGTGATATTATATAGCCAATTTAGGAGAAAATTAACTATGAATATCATTTTTACATTAGATAAAAGATTACATTTTTTAAAAAATATAGATAATTTGGATAAATTCTTTTCAAATAATAAAATTGTTTTGATTTTTCTTAATGATATTAGTTCTTTTTTTTCATGTAACCCTATTTGCAAAGATAAAACTCATGTTTTTGAGAATGACAGCATTATGGCAATTTCACCCTACTGTATTGCTTATCCAGCTGGAAAATTCTTTTTAGAAGGAAATATAGAAAAACAAAATCCTATAAATGAAGGCCCAGGAAATTTATTTGATGTAATCAAGTGGTGTATAAAATATTATTCAGAAAAATATTGTGATACTGCAATCAATATAATTGATTATATAGAATCAACTCATTACACTTCTGAAACCCAAATTAATATATTAAAAAATTGTATACAAAAAATAAAAATGAAATCTCCATATTATCTTAATACTCCAAATATAGTAGAATCAAATGTGGATAAAAGCGTATTATTTTGTCAAGGAGTTCAAACTGTTTATCATCCTTATATCCCAAATTTATTTGAATATAATAAACCTTTTTTAGAAGAGTATTTGCAACAAGGTAATTTTTTAGTTATGTTCGAATCTACAGGTTGTCATTTTGGTAGACCATTTAGAACAGATAATAACTATAATGATATTTTAAATGTGCAAAATAAAAATATGATTCATTTTTATGAGAATTTAAATATAAATCCCATTCAAGTAATTAATTTTAAAATTGGATATGTAGGAATTCATTTTAATGATACAACTTGTAACTTTGGATACAAGCATAACCAAGAAAAAGACTTAATACAACAATACATAAAATATTTAAAAACATTAGGCTATCGCATTGGTAATCTTTATGCTTTTGATTATTTTGCAAATCCAATATTATTAGAAACTATCAAAAATTTAGGAGGTGTCGGTGAATTAGCACCCTATATTGATGTTTTTAATAAAGAACATGAATTATTAATTTCAAAAAATAAAAGCACACCATTAAGTGATTTTGGATATCAAAAAATTTTAAAAAAGTAAGAAGTTTAATACTTTTAGTTCTATTCGTAAGAATTATTTTATTAAATTATTTGAATACTCGTATTAAAATAATCTTTAATACTTTTTATTTCTAATTTAAATAATCTTACTGCCTTTGGTATAAATGCGTAAATATATTCTTTTTTTATGATATAATGTCTCTAGGAGGTATTTATGAAAAAAGTTGAATTTTCTAAAGAGGATTTAAAAAAGAAAGCTTCTTTGGCTACATCAAAAGGAAATAGTTTTCTAAATGAATTTAAAAAATTTATAATGCGTGGTAATGTTGTTGACATGGCTGTAGGTGTAATTATTGGGGCCGCTTTTGGTGCTATTATTACTGCATTTACTGATGATTTTATTAATCCATTAATTAATGGTATTGGTGGAGCTTCTATTGCTGGAAAAATTAAAATCTATGGTGATCAATATTTAAACTGGGGGCATTTTTTAACTGCTGTTATTAATTTTTTAATTAATGCTTTTGTATTATTCTTAGTTTTAAAAACATTTAATAAAATTATGAGTATTGGCAAAAAAGAAGAGGAAAAAGAAAAAAAAGAAACTAAAAGTGCTGAAGTAATTTTACTTGAAGAAATTCGTGATCTATTAAAAAACAAATAAATCTTTATTCAATCGAATAAAGATTTTTATTTTATAAAACCATTTTGAACATATTTTGTATTATTAACAATGATAAATGCATTAGGGTCGTATTTTTTTACTATATTTATTAATTTTTGTTCTTTTTTAGAATTTATTTGACATAACAAAAAACCATTTTTATTTCCTTTTAAATCAATAATAGAAACAGCAAAGCCACTTTTTTTAATCGCTTTTATCAATTCTAATTGATTTTTTGTAACAATAATTTCAACTCCAATTATATTTCTAATAAAATTATTCGCTATATAAGTTCCAATAAAAGTACCAGTAGCATATCCTAAAGAATATGAAATTGGAATGAAAATTGAATTCATGTTTGTTACTAAAGCTTCTCGAGCTACCATAAACCAAATCATTACTTCAATAAATGCTAAAGCTGCTGTTACATACATTTTTCCCCTAACCATAATCATTGTTCTAACTGTCCCTATAGAAACATCTAAGATTCTTGCAAAAAAAATTTTTACACACAAAAAAACTAAACTCATGGTATCACCTATTAATAGAATAACCACTATTTAGTTTTTTATTATTTCAAAATATCCATTATATAAGGAACTATTTGTTTTTTTCTTGATACTACACCTTCCATATAATATCCTAAAGTTAAATTATCAATATTAAATGCTGCTTCTAAATATTTTTTAGCCTCATCTGTGTATAGAATATAAGAACCATTTTTAATAATATCTGTTATAGATAAAATCACAAAATCAAGTTCTTTAATTTTTTGAACTTCTTTTATAATTTCTACATATGATTCTTTTTCATTTAAAATATCTTCATAATCTAACGTTAAAATTTGCGCAACAGCAAATGAATAATCATCAGTATGAAATATTTTTAAGTCAGTATTTACAATTTCATTTTTTGTTAAACCTTTTAAACTAGTTCCAGCTTTAAACATATCCATAGCATATTTTTGATAATCTATTTCAGCAATTGTAGCAAGATTTTTTACTGCTTCTTTATCTGTTTGTGTTGTTGTTGGACTAGTAAGGACTAAGGTATCTGATAAAATACCTGATAACATTATACCCGCTATATTTTTAGGTATTTTAATATTATTTTCTTTATATAATTTATAAACAATAGTATTTGTACTACCAACTGACATATTCCTAAAATTAATCGGATTTTTTGTAGAAATATCTCCAATTTTATGATGATCTACAACTTCTAATATTTCTGCTTCATCAAGTCCAATAACACTTTGTTCTGTCTCGTTATGATCAACTAGAATAACTTTTTTTCGATTTTTTTCTGAAATATCTGTAATTCTAATTAGTCCTTTACAAATATTATTTTTATCAATAATTGGATAGTTATTATATTTTAATTTTGAACTTGTTATTAAGAAGTCATCAAAATAATCATTTTGATCTAAAGTAAACATTCTATCTTCTGTAATAAGATTTTCAATATATGATGCAAGTCCAATTCTTTTTGCCGTTGTAAATGTATCATATTTAGTTTTAATGATATTTACTTTATTTTGTTTTGCTATTTCTAAATGACGAGGTTTAATATCTAATTCACCAACTATTATTATTAATTTTACACCTTTTTCAACAGCATTTTCTATAATACTATGCCTATCTCCTACTATCAAAATATCACTGCTAGTTAAATTAACTAGTTCCATAAAAGTAGTACTACGATATGCAGCTGCTATTATATTTCCTTCAATCTCTTCATCAAATTTAGTTATTTTAACTGCATCTAATGTTTTTAATAAATTATCATAGCTTGTTTTTAATGTTTTATAATCTCCATTAATTAAATATTTAGCAACTACTTTAGCAGTAATTAAACTTAAAAATTCATTATTATCTCCAACTACTGGAATACCTGTTATATTATGATCTGTCATATATGTATATGCTTCTAAAATTGAAGCATGTCTATTTATAAAATAATTCTTATGATAATTCAAATCTTTCATTTGTAATTTAACATCATTTAAATATTTAGGTATTTTAAAATTAAAATAATTTAAAACATATTTTGTTTCTAGATTAATTTCTCCTAAAACATATGCTTCAGCGTTATAACCTAATTCTTTTTTTAAATTAGCAAGTGCTATAGCACTAGTTACTGAATCTGTATCAGGATTTTTATGTCCAAAAATATATATTTTCTCTTTCATACTACTCACGTCCTATTATTCTTATTATAAATAATTTTTGATAAAAAAACCATACCTCTATTTAATTTTTAAAATTGCCTAAAATAATATATCATATTTTACTTAAATTTGACAATAAATTAAAATTTTTTATTACTTTTTTAATTAATTATTATATAATATTCGAAAAAAAGGAAGTTTTAATATGAGAACAAGCTATTTAGATAATATGGAATATCAAAATATTATTTTAAGATTACAAGAAATTCAACAACAAAAAGATGAATTAAAAAATATGAGTACATATAATAGTTATAATGCTCATATAAAATTACCTGGTACTTTTGAAGAATTAATAATAAATTTAAAAAGGGAAAATGATATTTTTTTAGAGCAAATAAAATTAGAAAAGAAAAAATTAATAAATTCACAAGGAATTAAGAATAAACAAGATAAAGAATATTTATCAAATTTAATTGATATTATCATAAATTCAATAAAAGAAGGTTGTTATACTATTAATAATGACGATACTTTATTTGATTCAAAAGATTTACAACATTTTTATAATTCTATTAAAATTTTAGTTTCTAAACTAGAAGCTAATGAGTTGTTACTAAGTCAAATTTATGATTTACAAAAAGAATATGAAGATTTAATGATAAAAAAAGCATCATTTGAAAAAAAAGGATTTTTAGAGAAAATTGCTTCTTCAATTTCTCATAAACGTTAAATTAAATTTTAAAGATTTAATTTTTTTTATATCTAAATGAATAATAAAAATACTTGGAATCATTATTAATGTTTGAATCATCGAGATTATTATATTTCCATAAAATCGAATTATCTTTTTTGAAATTACATTGAAATAATAATTTATCTACATCCTGAATAGTAAAATTATTTTTTTCATTTTTATGTTTTTCATACCAAATTCCATTTTCTAATTCTTTAAGTGTTGTAATATAATTTAAATTATGTATTTCTCCAATTATGAAACCATCATCTTTCATATATTTTTTTATTTTTTCTAAAAATTTAGATGGTTCATTAACTTGTTCCAAATAATTTCCAATTAATATATAATCATATTTTTGATTTTTTATTTCTCTTAAATTATGATAGGTTTTAAAAATTTTACTACATATTAGATATTTATTTTTATCCTCTTGTACTCCTTCGATTACAAGATTTTTATATTTATATTTTAAATTTAATAAAGTAATTCCTATTCCACAGTCTACTTCTAATATTTTTGTGGGATTTTCAATTAATGGTAATGAATAATTTTTTATTTCATCAAAACAAAATGTATTAAATTTCCATTTTCTTTCAAAATATTGTCTATTTTTATTTAAAATTGGATAGAATTTATCCAAATCTTTTCGAAAAGATGTTCCTAAATAGTGATGAATAAAAGAATCATGACAAAGTATTAACTTATATCCTAGTGATATAATTCTTAATGACAAGTCATTGTCTTCAATATATCCTGGTGTATAATTTATATCTAATTTTTTTATTTTTTCTATTACTTCTCTTTTTATCAGTAAACAAAATCCTATTAAAAATACTTTTTCTTCCCATTTACTATAATCTGACTTATTATTGATTTCTGCTAGTTTTTGCATTGTTTCTAAATTATCATATGTAAAATCAATACCTTGCATATTTTCATTTTGATTACAAACAGATCCTACTGCGCCAATTTTATTGTCACTGTACAAACATATTTTTAAATTTTCTAACCAATTTTTAGTTACAATTGTATCATTATTTAGAAGTAAAATATCATTTTCTTTATCTGCTATTTCAATACCTTGATTGCACCCTATAGGAAATCCTTTATTATCATCATTTAAAATTATTTTTATGTTTTTTTGTTTTTTTAACCAATTTCTTGTTCCATCAATTGAATTATTATCTATTATAATTATTTCATATGTATTATCTTTAGTGTATTTTTTTATACTATCAATACAATTTTTAGTATATTTTAAATTATTATAAGTCAAAATAATTATTGAAGTTTTATTTTTCATATTATCAACCTATAATATTATATGCTTTTTTATAAATTAAAAACCTAAGAAAATTTTTAGTTCTTAGGTTTTTCTTCAATTACTTTTTTTATTATTTCTAGAACTTTATCAATATAATCACCTATATATTTTTTCTTATAAACATAAATATAGGAAGGATGTTCTATATAAAATAATTTATTTGTATCTAGATTATTATCTTTGAAATATTTATATACGTAGTTATAAGTTTTTTTGCCTAATAAAAATATTATGATAGGATTAATCACATCTATTTCATAAATTAAGTTATCTATGCAATTGTTCATTTCTAATGTACTTGGATATCTTAATTTGTTATTTTCATCTAGCGGTAAACATTTTACTAAATTAGTTTTATAGAATATATATTCTGGTAATTTTGTCTCTATTTGTTCTATAATTTTTCCACTATTTGTATTGTTTTCTAATGGTATTGCTTTATTTATGTCGTTTACTTTTTTAGCTGATAAGCCAACCCACATTATATGTGATTTTTTTAAATTATCTAATAATGGTAATTGATTATTACATAAACTACACTTATTACATTCTTTTATTTTACTTAACACTAAAATCACCTACATTAATTTAATTAAATTCCTTGTATCAATTATAACATTAAAAATCATATTCTTTTATTTATATTTTTTTGGAAATTTTACAATATATTCAATTTTTTTTAGATAATACTTTATGTAATCCTTCTATGTTTAGATTTATTTATTATAAAATATTTATCTTATCTTTTTTTATTAATTCGTCTATAAAATATTTATAAACCCAATCTGAATATCTTACTTTAGGTATAATAGGTTCTACCATTAAATTTGCAATAAGTTTATATATTGTAATGTTTTCAATATTTTTGGCTCTTTTAATAATTTCTTCATCAAAATAATCTATAGAACAAGAAATGACTTTACCATTAATCATATATCTTAATTCAGTATTTTCTTCGATAATTCTATTATAATCACTAATACAATCTTCTTTTTCATATTTTTTTAAGTTATGTTCTTTATATTCATAATTTTTTAATTCTTCCAAACTTAACATAGATATTGTAGTAGCAGAAAAATCAAATTCATCAGAATATATTACGCTAATTTTTTTATCTTTATATAAATTACATATGAATAATAAAAGACAATAATCATCACTATCTAAATGACTAGACCATACTCTTATTTTTTCAGCATTTTTAACATAATCATTTAGTTCATTTATTATATTTGAAAATTCAGTTTCTAAAATTTCTTTATTATATTTTAATAATTCTTTTCTATTATAATCTTTTAAGCCATCTAATTTTCCTATATTTAATGCTAATGGCAAACATACTTTTATATTATCATTTAATCTGTTAATTAGTTCATATGCTGAATCACTTGAAACAATTTCTATAATTTTATTATTTTTTCCTTTAAAATTCTTTAATTCAAATTCCATGTTATCACCAATTCCTTTTTATAATTATACATGAAAAAGAAGTATATTCTACCTTCATTATTTCTTATTTTTTGTTAATTTTTTTATTAAATTATTAACATATATTTCACTATATAATTAAATACTAGATAAAGAGTTTTTTTAATATATATCTTATATTAAATCATAATTCTCGATTTTTCTTTTAATAATTTTTTTTGAAAAGATTTATTTAATTTTTTTCTTGAATC
The DNA here is from genome assembly GCA_016297695.1 of Bacilli bacterium. Classification (GTDB taxonomy): domain Bacteria; phylum Bacillota_I; class Bacilli_A; order RF39; family UBA660; genus RUG14121. Next base: position 11,787 of record JAEDGC010000023.1, on the reverse strand, counting down.
ATTTAATTGTTTTAAATCACATGTACAATCTTTATATATAAAAATAAATTTTTCTAAATCTTCTTCATATGATTCCAAATCTTCTTTTAATAAATTTATATAATCTTTTGATAAAATTTTCATATTATAATCTAAATTAGATAATCCTATCAATGTAAAAGGCGGAATTAATATTTCTTGTTCATCTTTTAGATATTCATCTAAACCTAAAATATCCGTCACATCTATAAAAGGTATTTTTTTTGATTGAATAGTGTTATCATCTGTTGTTGCAATAAGTAATTTAGCACTTTCATTAAATCTAAATCTTTTTACTTCATCTAAACTTTTTGTAAAAGATAAAAAAGATTCTGATTTCCAATAATTTGAATTAATATCCTTATGTTCCACAATAATGTCGAAATGATGTTCTTGCCTGTAAATTATACTTGGTATTTTATGTTCTTTACCATATTTACAACACAAACTATATAATTTTTCTATTGAATTTAAAATTTCTCTAATTTTTGTATAATCTATATATATACGTTTAGACAAATCATTTGGATTCGATATAAATTTTAAAAACAAATTAATTTCTTCATAATCGAGATATCTATGAGATTTTCTAGAAGTATAAAATTCCAAACTTTCGATTTCTTTTTTATCATATGACATATTAACACCTTTTCTAATTGTTAATTATTATATATTAAACTAAATAAAATTACAATAAAATACCTTAACCACAAAATTTTGTTATATAAAAAAATTTAACTCCCTAATTTTTTTTACAAAAATAAAAATCAGTCATATTTTAGACTGAAATATATTAAAAATTCGAATAGTTCGAACAAATTACTCTAGTGCGAAAGATATCTACAACTCTTCACAAAGAAGATTGCTATATAAATTTATTTAAGCAATTTTACATTTTTACATTCAATTTTTGAATAAATATATAAATAAATCATAGTAAATAATTGTCCTATATGAGTGCAAAACACACTTGGAATAAATGAACACATTATTCTACCAATTCTTGATATTCCATAAAAAATATTATGTTTCTTTGTGTCTGTATTAATTTGCAAATAACTCATTCTTATAGATATTAATGGATGAACTAACATATCAATAATTTGAATTAAAAGAAGTATTAATAATAAAAGTAAATTTGGTTTAAAATACCAATATAAAGTTATATTCATAATTAATATTGTAGCAATTAATAAAGCTAGTAATTTATATGCATCTTTGATTGATGATTTAAAATTAAAATTTTTATCAGCAAAATCAATTTTAGCAGCAGTATCAACAGAAGTTAAAACATCCCACTGTGTATCAGTAGTTAATCCTTCAAAGTTGATTGCATTTAAATATTTAGAACCATATGAAAAACTATTTACAAAACCAATCACATATGTTAGAAACATTCCTATATTGCCTAGTATACCAAAAGAAGTATATTTAATATTATTTTTAAAGGCAAAGTGAAATTTTGTTTTTTTGTAATATTTGAAAAATAAATATAATAATACTATAAAATCAATGCTTAAAGTAATTACAATTGAAATAATATCATTTTCTAATAACATAGATAAGATTATTATTAGAAAGAAATTTGATAAATTAGTTAGCAAATTTATTTTATTTGCTTCATTATTATTATCTTCATAGTATAGTTTTTGAGTAAATAATTGTATAACAAAACTAAAATACATCCATATCACAGAATACATACAAAAATTATGATATATATTCTTTTTCATATTCATTAAATTAATATAAAAGTCTATATTTAAAACTAAAAAAATAGTTATTATTCCAACAATTATTGTTCCAATAAAAATATTTGAATAAACTACACTATTATCTTTAATTTTCTTGGCAGTTATATTAGCCCCTATAGCAAAAATATTGACGAATAATAAATAAAAAAATTGTAATGGATATGTCAAAGAAAAAACATTTGAAATATCCTTATTAACAATAAACCCCAGTAATAACCAGGTTATAATAGGAAGTACAGATATCAACAATGTATCTAAACTTATTTGCAATAATCTTTTCATTTAATCACCTAAAAACATTATACAATAATTTTATTCAATTTCTTATATTTTGTTATGTAAAAAAATTTAACTCCTAGTTATTTTTTATACAATAATAAAAATCAGCCATATTTTAGACTGAAATATATTAAAAGTTTCTTAAAGAAGTAGTAAAACAATTTCTAGGACAAAAGAAATAGTTGGTAATGACTATTCTATGCACTTGTGTTATAATTTTATTGGTAGGTGAAATTATGAAAGATAATATGTATGATGAAAGAGGAATGCTAAAACCTGAATATGCTTGGGATGAATCTCAAAAAAAAACAATGACCATCAAAAATGATACAGAAAAAATTGATTCACGTACAGATTTTGGAAAAGGCATTGTATTTAAAAGCGTTGATGGTGGTAAGCATGCATCTGTAGAATCTGTCGAACAAGCTAATAAAGAATATTGGGATAGAATGATGATTGATAATGCTGAACTTGAAAAAGCATATTTCGATTGCATTACGCCAAAGTTTAACATTAATGATAAAGATATGGCCCAACAAGTTCTTACAGCACAACAAGAAAAAGTTGCTGCTTATATCAAAGAAAGATATAGAAGTTATTTATCAGAATTATTAGAACAATATGGTTATGGTCAACAGGATAATAATAGAGCTCCAAAAATATAATAAAAAAACATACTAATTATAATAAATTTAGTTTTTAAAACGGAAAGCTTTTACGCACGCTAATTGATATGTCAATTTGCCTGTGTGTTTTTTATTGTCAAAATTTAGTTAAATTTATTGTATTATAATTAACTATTTGTTATATTTTTTATAGGAAATATCAGTTGTTGAGTGTCTACCAAATCTCATAAAGAGAGGAGGTTTGATAAAAATGAAGAAAAGAATTTTTATAATAAAAGTTCTTAGATATCTCTCTATCATTTTGTTACTCCTAATCATTATGATTATCGTAATAAAAAAATGACACTCATTCGCTAGAATAAGTGTCTAATCAATATTAATTGGGTAGACATTCAACTTGACGAAACTGAATATTTCCCTTTTTTATTTTATGCAAGTTTCCTTGACATATTCATGATAACATCAAAACGGCTTTTTTGCAAGTCGTTTTGATTTATACTCGAAAAGTTCGAGTTTCCTATTAATCTGGTGCTATATTCGTACCTTATATGAACTGTCTCTCGTTGACATTTTCAGTATATCACAAGTCTTTTGAAACACCTATACCAAAAATTGCTATTTGTTTGATTTCCGATTTTTTTCCGGTTCACTACCTGACCCACTACCTGTTTGATTTCCGGTTAATTTCTGAATTAAAATGGTATTTTCCTAGGTTTTATAAGGGTTGCGATTTTTTAAAAAAATTATTTTTTATATTTTTATTTGTAAAATATTTAATAATATTTTTTTTGAAAAAATCACTCATATCACTCACTACCTGTTTCATTTTCGATTTTTTTCTGTTTCATTTCCATCAGTACTTTCTATCAGTACACCAATAAAAAAAGAGCAATTTTCTGCTCTACAAATTGTAATTTGTATTATTTATTTGATAGAAAAATAACTTTTTTCTTTATCTAATTTAACATTTTTTAAAGTAGCCATTTCTTCAACAGTTACAAAAGCATACCCCTCATTTTGTAATTTTTCCATAGCCAGCAAAGCACCATCTACAGATGTTTCATATAAATCATGTAATAATACTATTGCACCATCATGGGCATTTTCTACTATATAATTTGCTATTCTATTTGCATCTTTATATTTCCAATCTTCTGTATCAAGATCCCATAGAATAGTGTACATATTAGATATTGTCTTTATATTTGAGTTGATATTTCCATAAGGTGGTCTTAAATAAAGTGTTTCACTATTAACTACATTTCTTATCGCATCATTAGTCTTCTTTATTTCATTTATAACTGCATAATCATCTAGCTTTAAAAGATTTGAATGACTATAAGTATGACTACCAATCAAATTACCCATATCATGAGCTCTTTTTAATGTATCCTTATAATCATTTACACGATCCCCTAAAACAAAAAATGTTACACGAGCATTATACTTATCTAAATTTTCCAGCAATTTATTTGTACCAATGTAGCTTGGACCATCATCAAATGTAAATGCGATTAACTTTTTATTGCTAAATTCTTTTAAATCTCTATTTCGAGTATTTGAGATATTTTCTGTTTTACTATATTTTAAATATTCATTCTTTATTATTCCATTTAATTCACTATATGGAATTAATATTCTGACTTCACCTGCTGAATAATACGCAACTTGATATGGTGGAAATATCATTTCTAATCCATCATCTATAAAATTGAAATGCTCAAAGTTATTTGAATTACTTTCTAACCCACTTTTGACCATATCTTCATCAAATTCTAAATTATTATCATTACTATATTTCATAACATAATAGTAAGAAAGAGTTGATAATCTTTCTAGAGATTTATCGTTTGCTAAAAAATCTGTAATTGACACTATCTTATCATCATTTTTATTGTAATAATAAGATTTATCACTTCTTATATAATGATTTCCTCCTGTATATTCATAAACTTTTAAATGAACTCCTAAAATATCTTTGTTTTCACTTATTTCATAATCCGTTTTAAAATCATATTTCATTGAATACATATTTTCTAAATCACTTATATCATTTTTAAATTCTTCTTCTTTGTTTTTTATATATTCAGTTGAATAAGCTAATAAATTTTCATTTTTTACCTTAGGATAATTAATTTCAATCGAGTAATTATCTGTTTCTTGCTTTTCATATAAATTATTTTTAGAGTTACTAAAGCATAAGCTAAAAATTCCAATCATCAATACTATAATCAAACTTAAAAATATTTTTCCAAATTTTGTTAATCTTCTTTTGTGAATTTTTTTATATTTCATACTACAACACCTCTTCAAATTACTATTTATCTGTCAGTTACATTATATCATAAGTTTCCGATTATTTTCTGTTTTACTTCCAAATAATTTCCGTTTCATTTCCGATTGATTTCCAATTTTTTTCCGATTCATATATATTAAACATTTCTAATTTATAAATGTCACTCACTCATTTCACTACAAAAATTCAAATAAACAAAAAATCACTTTATCAAACAAGTGATTTTCCTTTATAAAACTTGACCTTTTGACAGTTCAAGTGAAACTCTAATGGTGCGAATGCCGTAGATATCTACAACTCTTCACAAAGGCGATTGATATTTGAATCAATCACTATAAACATGGTAACATAAATTACAATAAAATTCATTAGTTTTTGTAAAATTTTTATAATTTAAATATTTAAATTATGTTTTTCATCAATAACAGAATTCATTCTTCTATCAAATTCTTCTCTTAAAACATTACTTGGATCAATTATTATTTCAAAATCTTTAATTAAATTAATAGAATTAGTACATTTAGATGACCATACTTCAAAATCTGTATATTCTTCATTATCAATGACACCACCTATTATCCATGAATTATTTTCCACATACATGGGTACATAATAATAATTTCCTTTAGTAAAACTATAATTTGTTTCACCAATATATTGAATGATACCCCATAAGTCTTTATTATTCATTTTTATTATGGAATCTTTATATTCTATAATTTCTTGTTTAAAATTTGGAAATTTATTAATCCAATTATCTATTTCTTTTATAATTTCATCATATGATTTATAACGTTGATATGGACAAACCATATGGTCAGTCATATTAGTTAATCTTTGTATTTTTTTCAACAACTCATTATCCCAAACAAATATTTCAACGTTATATTTTCTACAAGTTGGTAAGACATTATATTTTTCATGTCTTTTGGGTATATACGGCATATAAGCACCTCCAATTTCTATATAAATTAATTATAACAATTTTATTTTTGTGAATTTTCTTTTTTTATATAAAAATTAATTCCAATAGTTGAAAAAATTGATAATATAAATATTATATAAAATATTTTTTCTTCAATAAAAATACTTAATATTGAAAGTATAGTAAATATTATGACTTCTGTAAAACATAAACTCATTTGTCCTACTGTAGATAATAAGTTATAATCTTCGTTAGAATTTTTTATAATATTTTGAATTGATGTTTGAATTGATGTCTCATATACCTTCTCAAAATTATCACTTATAGTTTTATTTATAGAAATTAGCAATTTACTATTTAATATTAAATATAAACTTGTAATTATCATTCTAATAAAACTTACTAATGTATTTGATTTAACTATATTTTTATCTGTATATTTTCCAATTATAAAAACTGTTATTATTTGTAAACTTAAAGATGCAGTCGTAACAATCGTAAAACTTTTAAAGTCTTTTAATACTAAAAATATATATAATGGTACAAACAACCTTTCAATTATATGAAAAGTTCTTAAACTATAAATAATTTTATAATTATTTCTACTTTTTATAATGTATCTTAATGTTTCTTTTAATACATTTTTATTGTTTTTAATAGGTTTATAATCTACTAATTTAGTAAATATATAATCTAAAATAAAAAATATAGTTATTATTATGAACAATATATTATTGTTTTGGCTTAACACACCATAACCTACTAAACAACTAGCCAATGTTGCTCCTAATATTCTTGAAATATTTCTAAAACTATTATATCTTCCTCTATATTTAGTTTCTACATACTTATTCGACACAGAATCTTCAATAGGGTTAGAAAGTGCACCAGGTAAACTAATTGCAAAAATAAAGAATATTATATTACTATAATCACCATTTAATATGATATATGTACTTACTACTCTTAAAATATTAGCAATCAATGAACACATAGCTATTCCAAATCTACTAGAAATCGTAATAAATAAAGGCGATAATATACCCATTATTCCAAATCTTATCCCGTAGAGCAATAGTATTTGATGTAATGGCATTCCATTTTTATAAAGCATTACAACACCGAAAATATCTATAAAAGAATTGGCAAGTGAATAGCAAAATTTTGATAAATACAAATAGATATATTCTTTTTTATAAAAATACTTCCTCACTTTTAAACCTCCTATATGACACATTAAATGTTTCATTTATTTTACATTATAATTTAAAATGTTATTTATTTTCTATCAAAACTTTATTATTTTCATTTATTTTTTCTTGTAATAATTCTAAATCTTTAATATTTTTATTATTTCGTAATGCTTCCATTTGCATTCGTGCATTATTATTAAGTTTTATTAATCTTTCACTTTGTGAAATATTATCTGATATTAAACTTGCATTTATTATTTCTAAATTACTTAATATTACCAAATGTAATAAATCAGTATAATCTCTCATATTCCCATTTTTTGCTAATTCAGGATTCTTTTCTCGCCATTCTTTAGCAGTCATTCCAAATAATGCTACATTTAATACATCTGTTTCTTCTGCATATACAAATCTCTTTTGTTCTTCTGTTAATGTAGGAACAATGAAATTTTTAATAGCATCTGTATGAACTACATAATTAACTTTAGATAATATTCTATTTGCATTCCATTCAATTTTATATTGATAACTTTCATTTCGTTTTAATCTTTCAAATTCTTTAATTAAATATAGTTTAAATTCTGGACTTAACCAACTTGCAAATTCAAATGCAATATCAGGATGTGCAAAAGTCCCAAGGCTATATTTGCCACCTTTTGAATATATTCCTATTGCATTTGTTCTATCTATCCATCTTTTTGGACTTAAAGTAAATGAAGCATAACCAACTTCTTTATTTTTAATTTCACTGAATTCCGTGAAATTAAAATTATCGTTATTTAATTGTTCCCATAATCCAATATAATCAAATGTTCCCTTATTACTCATCCAATGAATAATTACATTAGCTGGATTTTCAGGATTAGAATATTTTGCTAAATCAGTAAGTGATATATAATCAACATCATTTATTCTCATAACTCTAATTTTATTATTATTGACATCAAGTTCAGTTTGTATCAAATTATTTTTCATTACATCAAATCCTTTCTATTAGTTGTTTTCTAATTAATATTTTACCATATAAATTAGTATTTTTCTTATATTACAACTCAAAATCATCATTTTTATTTTTAGATTCTTTTTCTTTTGAATAATCATAATTATTTTTTATATCCTTAATTTCCATATCGTTTATAATACCATGAGTATATAAATCAACTGAGAAATCATAATACTTATCTTTTTCTTTTTTATTAAACATTCTATCTTTTAAGAATTTGATAAGTTTATCAAATAATCTTTGTAAATTTTCTAATGAAGTTTTTAACACATTATTTTCTTTTTTTAATTCATTTATTTCATCATCTTTTTTCTTTACTTTATTATCAAGTGTTTTTACTCTTAATTGTAATGCATTATTATTTTCAGTTAGTATTTCTATTTGTTCACGATTATATTTAAGTTCTTCATCAACATTAGTTAATGTTATAGATAATTCTTGTATATTTTGATATTCATTATTTGTTTTATCTACTTCATCAATAAAATTAATTATTTTATCTTTATCTTCTTGTTTTAAAATATATTTATCTTTTGATGTTAGTGGAGTCTTTAAATCTTTTACTAGTGTCTTAACATCTTTTGTGCTTTCTTTTAGTTCTAATGATTTTTTATTTGCTTGTTTTAGTTTTTGTTGATTATTTTCTAGTTGTTCTTTCATTAATGTATAATTATCCATATCATTAACATTTATATCTATATTTCTACCTTTTAATTTAGGTTTTAAAGTGTCATTTAAGTTATATTCTTTATTAAAATATTCAATACAAAGAACTCTCATTTTCTTTTGTAATGTCTTTAATGATTCTTTTGTAAAAACATCACTTTTACCAACTTGTTTTTCCATACCATTTTTATTTTTATATTTTATAGGTACTCCAACAATATGCATATGAGGACTAGTTTCATCATAATGAATTATTGCACTAGCAACTTTAAAGTTAGGTACTAATAATTCTAAATCTTCTACTTGTTTAGAATATACACTTGTCATTCTTTTCTTAAACTCTATATCTTTTGTATAGTAGAATCTAACCAATTAGTTCTTCCTAAAACCTTTTCTTCATTTAAGATATTTGATATTTTTTGATGAGAATTACCTTCTAAATATAAATTAAATATTCTAACGACCACATCTTTAGTTAGTGGATCTGGTACTAACTTTTTATTATCTCTTTTAAATCCTAAACACTTGCCAATTGGAATATGTCCTGCTTCTATTGCTCCAACCATACCAAATTTATTTCTTTATGAACATTTTTCTATTTCATTTTGAGATACACTAGTTATTATTCTCATTACCATTCTTCCATTAGATGTAACTGTATTTGATTCATCTGCCATACAATCAATTTCTGCTTCTGCATCATTTACTTGTTTCATTAGTTTTTCAACATCATAAACACTACGTGTTAATCTATCTAATTTAAAAGCAACTATAACATTTATTTTGCCATCTCTCATATCTTGCATCATTTCTTGATATGCAGGTCTTTTATCATTTTTCGCACTTATTCCTGGGTCTTTATATACTTTATAAACTTCATATCTTTTAAACTTACAATACTCAATTAGTCTTTCTTCTTGTTCTCCCATAGAAAATCCTTCTCTTGCTTGGTCTTCAGTAGAAACACGAGCATATATACCTGCAACTCTTACTTTTTCATCCATTTATTTTCCTCCTTTTCATCAAAAAAGAGGAGACAAAAGCACTAGTTTAAACTAATACCTTTGACTCCTCTTTGGATACTTTATTAAATTGTTTTATGTATATTATATATTTGGACATAGTGTACCTCGCTTTCTAAACGACTGATACTGCTTGTCATTTATTGGTTATTTATAATATCACAAATTATCTTAAAATCAATAGGTATTAGTTATTTTTTAGATAGTTTTCTAAATCTTTTAGTTTAATTTTGTCATTATAGCCGTTTATAAAGACTTCTTCACATTCTTCTAGTATCAAGTAATCATTTCCTTTAACTTTTAAAATATGAGGTTTTACATAAGCAATATTGGGGTTTTTAATACTCTTAATATTACCAGGTATAAATTCATATTTAACACAAGCAAACCGACATATCATGTCTATCTTTCTATTAAGTTCATCACTTATTTTTAGTTTTTTAGTTTCTATCTCAAACATAATTATCACTCATCCTTTCGTTTTAAGCAGAAAAAAACTAACATTTCTGTTAGTAATCTATTACTTAAACTCGAAAGTGTCCGAGTTTCCTATCAATCTGGTGCGAATGCCGTAGATATCTACAACTCTTCACAAAGACGATTGATACTTGAATCAATCACTATATATATTTTATCAAATAAAGAAAAAAGTAGCAATAATTTACTACTATTTTATTAATCTGTTTGCCCCATATTGAATAAATTATTTTCTCTGCAATATTTTAAAATATGTTGATGAGTCTCGTCTATTTTTCCATAAATATCCTCTTCAAAAATAATGCCTTTTTCTTTAAATGGTTCGTACAATTCTCTTATACTTCCATAATTATACTCCCAAATAAATTCTCCACGATACACACTTCTTTTATTATTATATATGCCATACCCATTTTCATCAACTGCGGTATATAGCATGGATGATTGACTATTAGATTTTCTAATTACATCAGAACGTCCTGCAAGATTTCTATAATAGTCCAAAACATTTAATCTTTCTGTAGATTTTTTATTCCATCTACAATACATTAATAATTCATCAATAGATTTAAAATAATTATCATCAACAAAGTATAATCTCATATCAGGAATAGGTATATTTGATAAAGGGTTTATATTAACTGGTTCTCCATCTATCATTTTTGCTAATAAAGAGCATGTTTTATCCGGTTTTTCATCCAATAGTTCATATACATCTCTATATGTTTGTGGAAGTCTATTTAATATATATTTTTCAGAATTTTGCATCATTTTTTGTTTTTTTTCATCTTTTTTATCATCAGCTAATGTTGGCATTATAATAACCTCCTTGTTTCATATTTTTATTTTATATCTTTAACAATTTATCTAGGTTTTCTAGTTATACTTTCTTCAAATGATTGGCCTTTTTTTAAAACTTCACTTTTTATTTCTTGTAGTTCTTCTAATGTAATTGGAACCAATTTATAACTACTAATATTTGCATTTTGAGGAAGTAATTTATCCCCAATATCAATCTTAACATTATTTTCAACGACACGCTTATATTGAAAATAATTATTATCAATTTCTATAATGTAATAACCATACTTTTTTAAATTACTGTCAAAAGGATATCCATTTGATAGTAATTGATTTTTTTCTTCTCTATACATATTTTCTTCTTCCTTTAGTTCCTTCAAATAATCTTTAAAGAAAGACATTTTTTTATTAAACATTTCAGGATTAACACTTTTTAGTTTTTCTAAAAATTGCCCATATTGTACAGAGTAATTGACACTAGGTTCTTCTTCTAATATATTAGTACTTTGTATAGTTACATATTTAGTAGTAATATCTTCTCTTCTTTCATAACTTTTACCTAATATAATATAATACTCATCATAATCAACCATTCCAAGATTATCCAAATTTAACATTTCTCTACCATTTATGATGTATTTGTTATATGCCATTTTATCACACCTCTACATAATTGTACCAAATTTCTAACGAAAAGTCTTTAGTTTTAAATAAAATTATTGCAAAA
>JAEDGC010000081.1 GCA_016297695.1 Bacilli bacterium | reverse complement strand
GCAAGTCCTATTTTAGTTCTTTCACTTGTTCTTTCTATTTCTTGTTGACTAACTGAAGTAAGTATTCTTGAAATCATTTTACCATTAGCATTAGTAGTATTTATATCATCATTAGCACAATCTAAATATGCATCATTTTCTTCTAGAAAAGTTAGTATCTTTTCCCAGTCAGCAACTGAACGAGTTAATCTATCTAATTTTAATACTACAATAGTATTTACTTTTTTATCCCTTATATCTTGTAATAATTCTTCAAATTTAGGTCTATAATTACCAGTTTTAGCACTTATTCCGCGTTCTTCATATACATTATATACTTCGTATCCTTTAAACTCACACATTGTTCTTAAACGCTTTTCTTGTTCTGGTAAACTAAATCCTTCTCTTGCTTGATCTTCGGTACTTACACGAATATAAAGTCCTGCGATTTTCTTTTCTTCATTCATAACTTTATCACTCCTTTTTCTACGAAAAAAGAGGAGACAAAAGCATTAACAAGTAATACTCTTGACTCCTCTTATATTTCTATTATAAATTTTATTTAAATGAATTGTGTATTTGACCATAGATGTACCTCGCTTTCTAATAAAAGACGGATACTGCTTGTCATTTATTGGTTATTTATAATAATAGTTTTTATTTCAAAAGTCAAGACTTATGCTTGTTTTATATAATCTTCAAGTTCTGATAGTTTAATTTTTTTACCTAAATTATTAACATATATTTCACTAGAATAATTAAACGCTAGATATAGATTGTTTTTAATATATATTCTATGTGGTTCAATATAAGTTAAATTTGTTTTATCAATTCTTCTAATACTACCATTTATTATTGTTGGAGTAGTATTACAAAAATCGCATATTACTCTTAACCTAGATTCTAAAGATTCTTCAATTTCAATTTCTTCTTTAATAATATTTACCATAGACAAATCCTTTCTATGATTTTTCTGATACAACAAAAAAATCAATCATTTCTGATTGATTCATATATAAAAGTTCGAATAGTTCGAACAGATTCCTCTATGGTGCCCGCGGTCGGACTTGAACCGACACGGTATTGCTACCATTGGATTTTGAGTCCAACGCGTCTACCATTTCACCACGCGGGCATTAATAATTTTTATTAACAAAGCTATTATATCATATTAAAAATAATATTGAAATAAAAATCATATAATTAAGTGGAGGAATTTTTATGTATAAATTAGAAAAATTAAATTATAGTTATGATGAATTAGAACCATACATAGATTCACATACTTTAGGATTGCATCATAATAAACATCAAAAAAATTATTTAAAAAAATTAAATGAATTATTAATGAAGAATAATTATGATTTTAGATATACATTAGAAGAATTACCTAAACATATACTGGAATTTAATGAAAACGATAGAGAAGATATTCTTTTTAATTTAGGAGGAGTAATCAATCACAATATATATTTTAAAAGTATATCGCCAAATAAAGAACTTCCAAGTATATTTATGAATTCACTAATTATAAACAGTTTTGAAAATTATGAAAACTTTATAAAAGAATTGAAACAAAAAGCAATGTCTTTAAAAGGATCTGGTTATACATATTTAGTATTAGATAAAGGAAAGTTAAAAATAATTAATTTATTTAATCAAGATAATCCTTATAATTATAATTTAATACCACTACTTGCAATAGATTTATGGGAACATGCTTATTATATAAATTATGAAAATAAAAAAGATATTTATATTGATAATTTATTAGAAATATTAGATTTTAAAAACGCTAATGAAATAATTATGAAATAAGAGAAATGATTATTTAAATTCTGTTAATACTAGTAATGGTGATACTAGTGAATAATAAATCGATTTGGAACAAAGATAATAGTTTATTGAATTTAAAAAATAATGAATTTGATAATGAAACAGATATATTAATTATAGGTGGTGGAATTACAGGATTAACTTTAGCTTATTTTTTAAAAGATACAAATGATAAAGTAATGTTAATTGATAAATCAAAAATAGCTAGTGGGATAACATCTAAAACTACAGCTAAAATTAATTATTTGCAAGGAATTATTTATCAAACCCTTATAAAAAAGTTTTCTTTTAATGTTGCAAAACTTTATTATGATTCACAAATTGATGCAATAAATATAATAAAATCTATTATAAAAGAAAACAATATATCATGTAATTTAGAACAAGTAGATTCTATTATTTTTACTTTAGAAAATAAGGGTGTTTCTAAAATTTATGAAGAGAAAAAGATTTTAGAAAGTTTTAATTCCAATGTAGGAGTAGTTAATAATGAAAAAATTAAAATTGGAATCAAAGTTAACGATACTTATGTTTTTAATCCACTCCAATATTTAAATGGTATTTTCAATAATTTAAAAAATAAAATTAATATTTATGAAAATGTTGTTGCTAGAGAAATAGCAAAAAATAAATCTGAATTTGTTGTAAAAACAAATAAAGGAAATATAATAGCCAAAAAAGTTATAGTTGCATGTCATTATCCTTTTTTTATATTTCCAAATTTAATTCCTTTAAAGACATATGTTAAAAGGGAATATGTCAATGCTGCTAAAACAAATAATCCTAAAAAGATGACAGCTATTAGTATTGATAAAAAATTTCATTCTATTCGTTTTTATAAAGACTACATAATTTATGGTTCTAATGAACATAAATTAACTAATAAAGTAGACTATCAAAAAAATTATGAAAAAAGTCAGAAAGATTTTTATAAATATTTTAAAATCAAACCAGAATATTCTTGGATGAATCAAGATATAGTCAGTAATGATTATCTTCCTATAATTGGTAAATTAAAAGAAAATCTTTATTTAGCTACTGCATATAATGCTTGGGGAATGACTAATGGTACAATAGCAGCCAAAATTATTTTTGATTTAATAATAAATAAACATAGTAAATATGAAATGTTATTTGATCCCAATAGAAATAATAAAAATTTAATTATAAATTCTATTTTAGGAAGTTTTAATTATTTAAAAGCATATACTCAAACTATACTTGTTACTCATAATCCATATTATATTAAAATAAAAGGAATAAAATATGGAATATTTAAAGATAAAGAAAATAAGATTCACACTATTAAATTGATTTGTCCTCATATGAAATGTAGTTTAGTATTTAATAAAGAAGAAAATACTTGGGACTGTCCTTGCCATGGTTCTAGATTTAATTTAGATGGAATTTTATTAGAAGGCCCTGCAACAAACAACTTAGAAGATAAAAGTTTAAAGAAATAATGGTGGCAGTAAATGATAAATAATTATGAAATAAAAAGAGAAAATAATGAAGAAATACTATATCTTTATTTTGATTTCAATTTAGAATTTGCTAAAATTAAAGGGAAAAATAAAAAACAAAAAATAAATGAAATTATAAAAGAATATATAAAAGAAAATAAAATTAAATTTAATGGAAAAAAAGTGACTATAATAGCAGGGGGATTGTTAATAGGAACATTAATTATTAATAAACCAGTACAAAATCAAGAAAATATTTTGCCACAAACAAAAATTGTATCGGTAATTAATCAAGATGAAATAGATGATAATATAGATCAGATAGTTTTAAATAATAAAGAAGAAAATATAAAAGTAAAGGAAAGCGAAAATACTACTATAAATAATAGTACAACTACTACAAAAACTAATGAAAAAAAAGATGAATTTAAAATAAATACTTCTGATGATTCTACTAATTCAAATCAAGACTTTAAACAACAAAATCAAATTGAAGAAAATAAAACTTATATTACATTATATAGAAAAAATAATACTTTAACTTTAGAATTAGAAGAATATATAGTTGGCGTAGTAGGAGCAGAAATGCCAGCTTCTTTTAATAAAGAAGCATTAAAAGCACAAGCAGTACTTGCACGAACTTATGCATTAAAGTCCATAAAAAATAATACGAGATTAACAGATAGTTCTAGTACGCAAAACTATAAAAGCGTTGATGAATTAAGAAGTATGTGGAATGCTAGTTTTGACACATATTATCAAAAAGTACTTAGTGCAGTAAATGAAACTAATAAAATGGTTTTAACGTATAATGGCGATTTAATTGAAGCTGTTTATCATTCTACTAGTAATGGAAAAACAGAAGATGCTGTAAATGTTTGGGGCAATTCTTTTCCATATTTAGTAAGTGTAGAAAGTAATTATGATAATACCAATCCCTCATTTTTAAAAGATCAGTTTATAAGTTATGCAGAAATAAGTAATAAATTATCTATGAATATAAATATAGATACTCATTTTGAAATTTTATCAAAAACTATAGGTGATAGAGTAGAAGTTATAAAAATAAATGATGTAAGTTATAGTGGTGTTGAAGTTAGAAGTTTATTAGGTTTAAGATCTGCAGATTTTTCAATTATTAAAAATGAAAATGGAGTAGTTTTTCAAACAAAAGGATATGGCCATGGTGTAGGAATGAGCCAATATGGTGCAAATGGCATGGCAAAAAATGGATATAACTATTCTCAAATATTAAGTCATTACTATCCAAAAACTACTTTAAAAAGCTAATTTAAAGTTTCATTTATTGCTTCACTTATTATTTTAGATATTTCTAAAATATATGAATCAATATCTTTGGTAGAAACTATATAACTTTTATAATCAATTTCAATTTCAATAGCAGTGGGAATACCTATAACAATAACAGGTATTCCCATTGTTTTTTTACTTATTTCTTTATTATGAGAATAAAGACCACTTCCTGGAATTATTCCTTCATTAGTAATTTGAATGGTTTTATTTAAATGGTTAATATCTTCTGTTACATAAGAATCTATCAATATTAAAAAATCAGGATGTATCTCTTTTGTTACACTTTCTATTATTTTTTTTGTATCTATTCCAGTAGTTCCTAAAACTCCCGGTTCTAAAGCTGAAATTTTATTTCCATTAATTGGTATATCTAAATTTTCAAAATGTGAATTTACACAAATATTTTTTAAAACTTTAGGACCTACTGAATCTGCTGTATTAGATTCGTTACCTAATCCTATTATAAAAGCATGATATTTATTTTTTACTACTAATTGTTTTATAAAGAAATTTAGTTCCTTAATCAAAAAATTTTTAAGATTATTGGAATCATTTAAATTTAAAAACTTTATTGTACGATAAAAATATTTTTTATCATCACTTTTATATACATTAATTGACTTATTAACATTTGAATATAAAAAAATTTGTTTATTATTTTTATTATCACTTGCCAAATCTGTTCTAATACCATAAAGTTTATAGCTTTTCATGTTCTCACCATTACTATTATTAACGTATTTATTTGTTATATAAGTCATAAAATATTTTTGATTTTATGTTATAATTTTTAAGAGGTGTTATAAAATATGGAATATTTAGATTATTATGATGAAAATGGTAATTATTTAGGATTTGAAACAAGAGAAAATGTTCATAAAAATGCTTTATGGCATAATACAGTACATTGTTGGTTATATGATGAAAATGGAAATGTTTATTTTCAAATAAGAAAAGATACAAATACTTTTTATACAACAGCATCAGGACATGTTTTAAAAGGAGAAACAATTAAAGAAGCTTTTAAAAGAGAAATTAAAGAAGAAATAGGTTTATCTATTGATACTAGTGATGCAACTTTAGTAGGAATTGTGCCATTTAAAATGGATAAAGTAAAAAGTGATGGTTCTATTTTTAAAGATAGAGCTAAAGCTAATGTTTATATTGATTTGTTTGAGGGAAGTATTGATGATCTATCTTTTGATTTAGAAGAAGTTTTGGGATTAGTTAAAGTAAATGCTAAAGAAACTTTGGATATGTTTAAAAATGAAAGT
>JAEDGC010000022.1 GCA_016297695.1 Bacilli bacterium | reverse complement strand
TATTATTTATTTAGTGAGAAGCAGACATTCTTTAAGGACTGATGCTTACCACATGTTGGTGTTAAGCACCTTTATTCAGGTTTAGAATAAAGATGCTTTTTTTGTTACTTTATATTACTTTTACAAGTATATAAAGCAATATAAAAATAATTACAAATAATCTAAAGATTGTTAAATCTTTTTTATCCATAATCAATCACTTTCCTTTACTTCTTCTCCCCTGAAAACTTTTGTCCTTAGATAGAAAAGTGATAAACATCTTTTTTCTGCTTCTCGAGTGCTTATTATATATCTTTATTTTTCTTTTGCAATACTTTCGACAATTATCGTCAAAAAAAATTCACTTTTGTGAATTTATGCTGTTCTTTTATACATATATACTGCTGTATATGGATTTTGAATATTGATGCTTTCTTGACTGTTATTAGTATAAGTCGCTGTAAAAGAATGTTTATGAGATTCAATACCACTTAAACTATTAGCATAGTATCCGCAACAGTATGAGAATGATTACCCGTTGTTTCCGAATCATATGTAGCTGAATATGGATCTTGAGAATACTTGGCTATTGAAGCACTATTAGTTCCATATTGACTATTGGGCCAAGAAATAGTCAATTTATGTTTATGATTTCCATTAGTAGATGTTGTTCTTGTTGATGACTTGTATCCAAATTTATACCCACTACCTGTATTATTAGTATTGCCAGAAATGCTAAATGTAGGTAAGTTCTTTGTATTAATTAAAGTGCTTGATAATCCACCAGTAGAATTAACTGCTTTAGTTGAAGATGCTCCGACTAAAGTCATATCTTCGGCATATTTTACCCATGTTCCTCCAAATCTTTCTTGAACTTTTTCTACACTACTATCTGTAGTAGATATATATACACTACCTACTGGCCATGTTAAATCTAAAATCTCTGCTTTTAATTTTTCTCTATCTGTAGTTAATGAATATAATTCATCTATTGCACCATTTACATTACTTGATGATCCCCCACTTTTTGAGGTATCATAATATACTGATGAGCTTGCTAAGGTTGTTGCTGCTTTTATTGATATCATACTTGATATTATTATTGCTACTATTATTCCAATTATTAATTTTATATTTTCATTACTTTTTTTCAAATAATTTCACTCCCTACTAGTATATTCTATATTACCAGTATACCCCCCCTCCCGAAGGCTTTTGCCAAGAAAAAAATTGACTTTTATAGTCAATTTTAATAATCATCTCTATTTCTTAAAAATTCAGGTATATCTAGTTCAATATCTAAATCATCATCTGATAATCTTCTTTTAGGTAACTCTTTTTGTTCTCTGTCATAAGTAGTATCTCCTTCATCTGATGTTGATTTATCAAATCCAGTAGCTATTACAGTAACAATAACTTCATCAGTTAAATTCTTATTAGGTATAGAACCAAATATAATATTTATATCATTATTTGCAAGTTCTCTTACTGTTTCAACCGCATCTTCTATTTCAAATAATGTTAAGTTTTCTCCACCAGTTATATTAATGATAGCATCAGTAGCACCATCAATAGTTGTTTCAATTAATGAATTTGTTACAGCTTGTCTTGCTGCATCAATTGCTCTATTTTCACCAACACCCATACCAATACCAATTAAAGCTGTACCTGATTTTTCCATTACTGTTTTAACATCTGCAAAGTCTAGGTTAATTGTTCCAGTTACAGCAATTAAATCTGAAATGGATTGAACTCCTCTATGTAAAACAGTATCAACTTCTTTAAATGCATCTTGGAATGTTGTTGTTTTATCAATAATTTCTCTTAAACGATCATTAGGAATAATAATTAATGTATCAACATGTTTTTTTAATTCTTCAAGTCCAACTAAAGCATGTTCCATTCTTTTATTTCCTTCAAATCTAAATGGTTTTGTGACAATAGCAACTGTTAATGCCCCAAGTCCTTGAGCTATTTCTGCAACAACTGGAGCAGCACCAGTCCCAGTTCCTCCACCAAGTCCACAAGCAATAAAGACCATATCCGCACCTTTTAAGGATTCTTCTATTTCTTTTTTGCTTTCTAAGGCTGCTTCTCTACCTACTTCAGGATTTGAACCAGCTCCACGTCCTCCAGTGATAGTACTTCCAATTTGAATTTTATTTTCACAATGTGAGCAATTTAATGCTTGTAAATCAGTATTTACAACATAAAATTCTACACCCTTAACTCCTTCGTCTATCATTCTATTAACGGCATTACTTCCACCGCCACCGCAACCAACAACTTTAATTTTTGCTATTGGGTCTAATGTTAATCCATCCATCTTCTACACTCTCCTTAATTATCAAAAAAATATCCAAATATTTTTCCTAGCAAAGAATTCTCTGAAATATTTATTTTTTTATGTTTTCCACTTAAATCTTCAAGTTCATCATTACTAAATATTGAAAAATTTTTATTTCTTAATCTTAATTTACTATCATAATATTTTATCATACCAATTCCAGTACTATATTTATTATCTCTGGCCCCTAATTGCTGTGTGACATTTACTTTTGCAATCTTTCCAAATACTTCATCAAGAAGAATATCAAAGTTTGCTATTTCTGTCATACCACCTGTAAATATTATATAACTTATTTCTTTTTTTGTTAAGAGATTAATTTGTTTTTTTACCAAATCGAGTAATTCCTTTAATCTACTCATAACAATTTCACTTAATTCATATTGGTTTACTTTAATCTCTTCTCCTAATTTATTAGTTACTGTTTCAGATTCGCTTGCTTTAGCCATTGTACTGGCTGCAAGAGCCATCTTTTCTTTTAATCTTTTAGCATCTGATCTTGTAACCTTATATATAAATGATATATCATTATCAATATTTTGTCCACCTAAATTTATGACTTCATTATTGGTTATAACACCTTTGTTAAATATTGAAACAGTAGTTACTGAATCTCCAATATTTACTATAGCACCAACCAATCTATTAATATTATCATTTTTTATACAGTGATAATCACCAACTGAAGATAAGGTTATATCTACAATTGTTATTCCTATACTTTCTAAGCATTTTATCAGCGTATAAATATTTTTTTTAGGCACTATTGCAACAACATCTTTTACAGTTAATGTTTCGGCATTCATATTGATTGGATTAGTTATCGGATTATCTTCATTTATTTTAAATATCATTGGAATTATATTAGCAACTTCATAATTTTTAGGAATTCTATTATATATTGATGCTTGCATAGCACGTACTATATCTACACCCTTTATAACTTTATCATCATTAGTTATTGTGGTTGTTCCCTCACTACTAATAAATTTAGCATCATTACTTGGAACATTGACTATAACTTTTTTAACATTAACACCTAAAACTTCATCTGCTTTTTTAAATAATTCTTTTAAGGCTAAAATTATTTGATCAGGGTTAATTATAATTCCATTTTTTAACCCTTTTGATGGCACTTCTGAAACATTTAAAATATTAATTTTATTTTCAGAAATTTCTGCAGTAATAAGTTTTAATGTATTATCACCAATATCTAAACTCGCAATAATATTTCCCATAACTTTCTCCTATTATTATCATTATCTAAACTTAATTATACAAAAAATAATATTTAATAGCAAGATTTTTATTGAAATTTCTCATAAAGACACTTATAATAGTATTCTCATAAAAGGGGGAATTTTATGGAAAATTTTAAAAAGAAAGAAATAAATGATTTTGAAAATATTTTCAAAATTAGAATTAAAGAGTTTGAAGAAATTTATCAAAAACAAGATTTAGCTTGTATAAAAGCAATTAAATTTTTAAATAAAATTAAATTAATTATAATTTTCTTTTGGATTTTTCAAATCATCACAATTCATATACCTTTTTTAAGCATTTGCAGTTTTATAGGTATTTTATTTATAAATAAATTCCAAAAAAGTGTTTTACAAGTTAAAGAAGAAATTCTTACTAAACACCAATCAAATATAAATTCTTTATATGATTGTATTAATACATGTGAATTAACTAAAGACTTATATAAAGGTAAAGAACTTAATGAAATAGAATTAAAAAATGTAAATAATTTATTATATAAAATTGAACAATCAAAAATTATTTGTCCTAATTTGGTAGAAGAAAAATATGAATCATATTTTTCAAATAATGAAGAAAAGAAAAGAATTTTAAAAAGATAAGAAAACTTAATTAAATTTTCTTATCTTTTTTATTTATAAAACATTTAATAAAAGCACTTGGATGAATTAAGAAATCTATACTATCTACTTTATCAACTAACATTATTAGCCATCCCTCTTTGTATTTTGGTGGAGTTAAATTAAGTGGAAACATATGCCTTTCAATAGAATTTTTTACTTTTTCATTCATATATTTTTTAAAATATTTTTCAGCATTTTTTCGAGCTTCACCAGCATGGACAAAACCATGTTTTTGAAACAAAGGCTTTTTTTCATTATTATTTTGCCAAGGTTTATCATAAAAATCATGTAAAAGCCCTGCAATAGCGACAGATTTATAATCTAAATTATATTTTTTGGCAATACAAAATGAATCAAAACTAACTCTAAGTGAATGTTCATAAACTGATTCATTATAATGATGTTCATAATTTTTTCTTTTTACAAATTCTTTGTTATGCAAAATTTCTTTTACAATCTCATAGTATTCCTTATTTAAGTTTATTAGATTCTTTTTTTTTTAGTAAATAGAAAATAATTTCTAATATAGAAAAAGAAAGATAAAATTTGAAATATAATTGTTAAAATTATTCCAATATTCATTATTATGTGAATTGTTGGAAAAAAGACATTTACAAGTCCTAATACTATTGTTACAAATAATACCCAAGTTTTTATTTTTCCAATAAGAAGAGATTCAACTACATGAACTTTTAAATATGTTATTAAATTTATTATAGTAATTAATATTTCAAATATTAGTAAGTAAAGATAAACATTATTTTTTAATATTAAGATAATTAATAATCCTCCAGCAAGTATTTTATCTGCTATGGTATCAAGTTTCGCTCCAAATTCACTGCACACATCCCATTTTCTAGCCAACTTACCGTCTAAAAAATCCGTAAATGCAACTACAGCACACATCATAGCAAGAATCTTATAATGTCCTTTTATACCAATGTATATAGCAATTGGTGAAACAATGATTCTTAAAACTGTAAGTAAATTAGGTATACATTTTTTTATCTTCACGAATCTCATCTCCAATATAATTATAACATAAAAAAACACTATATTTAAATAATGTTTTTTTATAAATATATTTTTAATTCATCAATATTATGCTGTTCTGTTGCTAATAATTTTTTTGCTAACTTAATAACATTTTGATTCATATTATTGTAAGAGTTTAAATTTTTATTTATTTCAATTATTCCTTTATTACTTCCTTCAATCATCATTTTAGCAATATTGGAAGTTGAATCGTCTTTTAATAATTCTAAATTAGCTGTTATATAGGTCATCACTTGTGCCATTTTACTTATTTCTTTTTCACTTACTCCTAAATCATTTAAAAGTTTAGTAGCTTCATCAGCTATTTTTTGATATTCTTTTTTTTGAGTTGCAATAATATTTTTTAATTCGTCATCATATATTTTATCTTTAATATTATCAATTCCAGTTACACCCATTTTAGCATTTTGAAAAATATAATTTAAAAATTCAGCATCTTTGCCCATTTAAAATCACCCATTACTATTATGGGTGATTTATTATAATTTATACTTCTTGAACTACCGCAATTATCATTGGTTTGCAACCAGTTTCATCATATAAATATTTAGATAATTCTGATCTAATTTCAGTTTTAATTTTATTATAATCAACATAATTATTGTCGATGTTATTTTCAATAATATTTTCAGAAATTCTTTTTATTTCTAAAATCATATCTTTAGAATCTTTAACATAAATAAATCCTCTTGTGGTAACTTCTGGCCCAACTAATAAAACTTTATCTTCTTTTGATAAGGTAGCACTTATTAATACTATACCATTTTCAGATAACATTTCACGGTCTTTGACAACTAGTTCACCAATATCATCACTACTATTTCCATCAATTAATATATCATTAACTTTTATTGTTTCAAAATTATCAATTAATTCTTGATTTTCAATAGTAATAACATCACCATTTTGTTTTAATAAGATATTTTCTTTAGGTATTTTTAATTCGCTAGCTAAATTAGCATTACCTACCATATATCTATACTCACCTTTTACAGGAATATAAAACTTAGGATTTAAAAGTTTTATCATTAACATTAAATCTTCACTTGATGCATGTAATAATATATTTTTATCTTTAGGAAGAGATACAATTTTACAACCATTCATTGCTAAATCATTTTCAACTTTAACTAAAGTTTTTTCGTTGCTATCATATCTAGCTTCTGCGAATACTACTGTATCATTATTTCTTAATTTTATAAATTTATCATAACCACTTATTACTTTATTAATTGAAGCATATGGATTTTCTCTATCATCGCAAATTAAAAGAATAGAATTTTGATCTTCAACATTAGATAAATCTCCTAATATATCATCTGGAAATTCTAAATATCCCTCTTTCTTGCAAAAATTGATTACACTTTGCATTTTTTTGCCCATAATTACAATTTTACGATGCATATTTGATGCTCCAGTAAAAATATCTTGTAATGTATAAATATGAGTTGGAAGGGCTAAAAACAAAACTCTTCCTTCGGCCTTATTTATTGCATCTTTAAAGTATGAACTCAATTTATGAGATGGTGAAGTATGACCTACATGCTCTGAAAAAGAAGATTCAGAAAGTAATGCCAAAACTCCTTGCTTACCTACATATGCAATTTTTCCTAAATCCATGTCATAAGCATTTTTCATACTTGGATCTATTATAAAATCTCCTGTATAACAAATTGCTCCATCTTTAGTATTTAAAACATACATAACAGAATCTGGACAACTATGGGAAACAGCTATTGGAAAAATTGATACTTCTTTAAAATTTATTTTTTTATGTGGTGTAATTTCTATGATGTTTTTTTCAGGAACACCATCTTCAAGCAACATAAATTTTGTGAATTTTGTTGCATATATTTTTAATTCTTTTATTGATTTTACTAAATCATAAACAGCTCCCATGTTTTCATAATGACCATGTGTTAAAAATAATCCTTTAATACGTTTACGATTTTTTATTAAATATGAAAAATCAGGTATTACATAGTCAATTCCAAGCATGTTACCTGTAGCATATTTTAAACCACAATCAAAAACATATATACTATCATTTACTTCAATTACATAAGTATTTTTTCCGTTTTCATTTAATCCACCCAAACTAAAAATTTTAATTTTTGCCATAAAATTCCTCTTTTCTAAATAAATAAAATATTAAAAACAAGTTAATTGACTAAAAGAAGTATAGCAAAAAAAAAGATTAATTTCAACTCTTAAAAAGAATCAATATTAATCTTTACATTTTTTATGTTATTTAAATATGCAAAAGCTTGAATTAATGTACGAATTGATGATGCCATTTTTCCTTCTTTTCCAATAACAGCACCCATATCATCTTCACATACAATTATTTCAACAATAGTTGTATCTTCATCACCAGTAAAACTAGTAACTTTTACTAAATCTGGTTGTTTCACAATATTTTTTACTATAAATTCAGCATATTCTACAATATTCATAATTATTTTCCTGCCTTTTTAGATTCAGCAAATTTCTTCATAACACCTTGTTTACTCAAAATATTTCTAACAGTATCAGTAGGAATAGCTCCTTGACCTAACCAATATAAAGCTCTTTCTTCATTTACTGTAATTTCAGCTGGTTGTTTAACTGGATTATAAGTTCCAACATTTTCTAAGAAACTTCCATCTCTTTTTACTCTTGAATCAGCTGCAACAATTCTATAGAATGGTTTTTGTTTAGATCCCATTCTTTTTAATCTTAATTTAACTGCCATATATATTCCTCCTTAAAAACTATATGTATAATATCAAATAAAATGAGCCCTGTCAACTAAAAAAGTTGACGCATCAAAAAAACTAAGTTTATTATTTACTTAGTTTAAATAGTTTTCATCTATTTCTTCAATTACTTCATCATTTATATCATTATCATCAACAACATCATAATCATCATCTAATTCTTCTATACTAACCTTTATTTTAGTATCCCCAATCACTTCTACTGCAAGTTCTTTTTCTACAATTACTTTAACAATATTATTCTCTATTTTAACATCACTAACAGTTGGTTGTTTTAAACTTCTAACAATAATTTCATTAGAATTAGATATTCCAGTATTATCTCTTAAATTAACATTAATTTTATCATTATACGCATATCTTTTAGTACTTACTGCTGTTTTTGTGTCATTATCATAAGAATACCATACATTTATATCATATTCACCATTTAACATAACAGCTCCATTATTATTAGCACCGCTAAAAGTATGATTTATAACCCAGCACCCAAGCACTGTATTAGGTGTTTGCTCTGTTTCTACCGAAAAAGAATCTACACTATTTTTCTTTGATTTACCAACAACAGCTTTGGTAACAATTTCCTTGAAATTAGACATTATCTCATCTCCTACTACAATTTATGCAAATACTATTTAAAAGTACACAAATTTATGTTATATTTTCACTAGGAGATGATTTAAATGGATTGTATTTTTTGTAAAATTGTAAATGGTGAAATACCTAGTAAAAAAATTTATGAAGATGAAAAAGTAATTGCTTTTATGGATATAAATCCAAGTATAGATGGACATGTTTTACTTGTCCCTAAAAAGCATTATACTGATTATAAAGAATTAGACGATGAAATTATTTTGCATATGAATATAATTAAAAAAGAAATAGCAGATAGATTAATGGAAAAACTAAAAGTTAAAGCTATTACTTTTTCAATGAATTATGGTGATAGTCAAATAGTTAAACATGTTCACCTACATTTACTTCCTAATTTAATAATAAAAAGTAAACCAGAAATGACAGTTGATGAAGTTTATAACATAATAAAACCAGAAAATTAATTCTGGTTTATTTTTTTATTTTTTCTTCAATATTTTGTTCTGCCGGAATACTAAGTTTTTTAGAAAATAACATATATCTTTGTGTATCACACTTCATTTCTAAAATAGAAATATCTTGTTCTTCAAAATAATTATATCCGTCATTAAAATTATAAATTAATACAATATCGTTATCTTGATCTGTTGGTTCAATATTTAATACAAGTTTATACAATCCCTCTTTTTTGTCATACATCATACATGTATTAATTCGATTCTCAACAGGATCTTCTTTCTTTCTTTCAATTGTTTTATCATTTGTAAGTTCTGGAAATAAGGCATGCATTACTCGAGAAATAATTACTCCTTTTTCACCAATTTTCATGTGGGTAAAATCTGTATCATTGTTAAAGCCAAAAACTATTGGAAATAATAATTTTAATTTATTTTCTAAATATTTATTTGAATAAATATATCCAGCTTCAGGTCGATAATCTTTTGGAATATAAACACTAGCAATTTTAAAAATATATAAATTTAACATATTTTTTAATTTATCAAGTTCTTCAGGTAAATACGTTATACATTCTGGTATTTTATCTAAAACTTTAAATAACTTTTCACTACTAGTTATTAATGATTTTAAACTAAATTGACCATCATCAGATTCATAATTATTATTTTTCAATACTTTATCTAAACTCTTTATACATTCTAAATAATTTTGACTATTAAAAGAACTATTAAACTCATATATTTCTGATTGCGTTGGTAAAATACTTTCTTTAATTTTATTTTTAATACTTAAACAAACATATTTTTTTATTTCTTTAACTTTATTCTTATCTACTTTATATAATTGAACGGATAAACTATCTCTTTCTTCACTCATCACATCTATTAATCCTTTATAAAATTCATTGTTTGAATTTAAAGCTACCATAGAATAATACATTTTATTTCTTCGATTTGATTCTGCTAATTTTTCAAAAGCAAAATTAACATAATCAGCTTTTTCTTTATCATCTTGAAATTTCAATGATAAATAACCAATTTTATCATCAATACTTTTAATATAACTAGGAGTTAAAACTGTATTTTTTATTTCTTCTCCCTTGTAAACTTGATTTCCTTTATCGTCTATATATACAACATTAGTAGCAAAATGTTCTGTTTTTAAACCTAATTGAATTAATGGAATATCTAATACTAATGATAAGAAAAAAATTTCTTTATTATCTCCTTCAACCGCATTAAAAAAATGTTGAATATCAAATCTTTCATTTTCTATATAATAATGATCAACTTCAATAGTTTCTTTAATTTCAGATTTTATATTACAACCATCAAATATCATTTTTAACATTCTAGAACAATCTTTACAAATAACATCATAAGTTGGATTCATATTATCATATATTTTTTTAAGTTCTTGGAAAGATAATTTATAATCATCATGCATAAGTCCATATAAAGAATAGAAAAACTCAGTGTTTAAATGAACATTTTTTCCAAGTTCTAAATATGCATATCTAATCTTTTCATTTAAAGTCCAATCATTTTTTGAATTAATATCTTCAATAATTCTTTGAATTACCTTGTCCATTAAACATTTTTCCTTCCAATTTCTTCTAACCAAAAATTCTCTTGAGTATTATAAAGCAATTCAAAAAAATCTTTATATTTGATTGCATTTTCTGGATCAATTTTTTTTACAGTAACATTTGGATCTTCTATTAAATCTATTAAATTTTCTAATTTAATTATATTTGTATTTGGCTTTTCAGTAGTTTTTTCATTATAATTAATAGTCTTTACAGTTAAAAAAGAATAAAAAGAATATCCATTATTATTGCCTATTTTACATTCAGCTACATAGGTTTTATAATTTGGATTATTCACAAAAGTTCCATCTACATTTACAAATCCATATAAATAATATATATTTTTAACATCCATAAAAAACACCATTCTTTCACTTTAAAGCAATATAACTACCTACTTTATACGACAATTTTAACATATTCTTTCATTTTTGTCAAAACTATGTCAATTAATTTGTAAACTATATTTTTCAGATAATCAAGCCTTAATATTTTCAATCTTTATGTTTTTAGCAATAATATTCAAAAAATTTTTTTATTATTTTAGTCAAAAATAAAAAAGTTATAAAAAATCTTTATTTATAACTTTCTAATATAAATAGAATATATTTTTATATTTGCTATTTTTACCTAATTATTTTTTTCTTTTTCTATTAATGTAATTTTATCAATGGTTATCTGCCTATTTTTTTATTTATCACTTCTAATAAATCAAGGCTTTCAATACCTTTAACTCTTTTATATTCCAAATTGTATTGAGCAATATGATCAAATTCTAATTCTTTTAAATATAGCTTTAAGTTATTAATAGTTTTATATTGTTCTTCACTTATATTTTCTGGAAGATACGCACTAAAATAATTTGTTGGTCCGACATAATTACATGCAAAATTTGTTAATAAAATATTTCCATTTAATGTTAAAGAATTAATTATTTTTAGAAATTCATATGGATTATCTAATACTGATTTTATATCGCTTTCGTTTAATAACTCAGATAATTTCAAATTATTATTTGTTCTTATTTCATAATCAATATAATTAATGTGACAATCGAATCCTTTCATTTTTGGTATTAAAGTAAAATTTCCATCTTTATAAATTATTAAAAGAGCTGAATTTGTTAAAATATTATCTTCACTATAATTCATAATTATTTTCTCATTTCTTTATTTATTAAATTAATAAATTCTTCTTGACTTATCGTAATAGTTTCTTCACTTCCATATTTACGATAAGATATTGTTTTTTCATCTACTTCTTTTTGTCCTAATATTAATGCATAAGGAATTTTTCTTATAACACTCTCACGCATGCGATATCCAACTTTTTCATCACGATTATCTAGTTCTACCCTAATATTTTCTTCAATTAATTTATTATATACTTCTTTAGCATATTCTTCATGATATTTATTATTAACGGGTAAAATATTTACTTGAACTGGACTCATCCATACAGGAAGTGCACCTTTTGTTTCTTCTAAATAGTATGCAATAAATCTATCAATTGATCCAAATACTGCTCTATGAAGTACTACTGGAGTTTGCTTTTCACCATTTTTATCAATATAATTCAAATTAAATTTTGCTGGCAAGCAAAAATCTAATTGACATGTAGATAATGTAATTTCATTTCCAACAGCTGGTTTTACTTGGACGTCAAGTTTTGGTCCATAGAATGCTGCTTCTCCTATTTTTTCTACATATTCTACACCTATATCATTTAAAACTTGTCTTAACATAGTTTCTGCTTTATCCCACATTTCATCGTCTGGATGGTATTTAACAGTATCTTCTTTGTCACGAAGTGACAATTCAAAACGATAATTATTGATTCCTAGTTCTTTATAAACTTCTAAAATCAAATCAACAACACCTTTAAATTCACTTTCAACTTGTTCTAAAGTACAGAAAATATGTGAATCATTTTGACAGAATGTTCGCACTCTTTCAATTCCTTTTAATGCTCCGCTTGCTTCAAAACGACAATCTCTTGCTATTTCTGCAATACGAAGAGGTAAATCACGATACGAATGAATATCATTTCCATAAATTACCATATGATGAGGACAATTCATTGGACGAAGAACAAACTCTTCTCCTTCAACTTCCATTTTAGGAAACATAGAATCTTTATAATGTTCCCAATGTCCAGAAGTTTTGTAAAGTTCAACATTTCCTAAAGGAGGGGTCTGAACATGTTTATATCCTCTTTTAATTTCTTTATTTCTAATATAATTTTCTAATTCATTCCATAAAATAAATCCATTAGGTAAATACATTGGTAGTCCTTTTCCTATTAAATCATCCATCATATAAATTCCTAAATCTTTACCAATTTTCCTATGATCTCTATTTTTAGCATCTTCTAATTCTTGTAAATGTTTATTTAAATCTTCTTCAGTATCAAAACATATACCATAAATTCTTTGAAGCATTTGATTATTAGAATCACCTTTAAAGTAAGCACCACTAAATTTTAATAATTTAAAATATTTACATTCTTTAACTGTTTCAACATGTGGTCCACGACAAAGATCAGTAAAATCACCTTGAGAATAACATGAAATAACTGTATCTTTTTCATCCATTCTAGATATTAAATCAATCTTATAAGGATCATCTTTAAACATTTCTAATGCTTCATCTTTAGATATTTCATGTCTTACAATTCTTTTACCATCTTTAACTATTTTTTTCATTTCTTTAGAAATTCTTTCTAAATCTTCTTCTTTGATTTTTTCTTCTCCTAAATCAATATCATAGTAAAAACCTTCTTCAATTACAGGTCCAACCCAAAATTTAGCTTCAGGATATAAATGTTTAACAGCTTGTGCCATCAAATGAGCACAGCTATGATTTAATTTATTTAATCTTTCATCTTCTTTGATATTTATCATTTTTTCTTCCTTCCATTTCTAATTTTTCATCTTCTAATTCTTTTATAACACCTTGAAACCAACCTTTAACTACTTCTCTTTGTTTTTCATTTTCCTTAAGCATTTGTAATTTTTTTTCTTCAGACAAATTAGGATTATTTTTAATTTTTTCCTCTATTTGGTCTAATGATTTCATTGTATCTTTATATACTACTTTTTTATCCATACAATATTTCCTTTCTTTCTAAAATAAAAAAAAGAACGATACCAAAGGAGTGAATTAACACGGTACCATCCTTATATTAACTTAATTATTATAACGGCTATTAACCGGAAATCTCTTTCGAGTTCAATTCATAGGTAGTAACTATTAAACTATTAATCTATTTTCACCAACCATAGACTCTCTAAAATAAATCATTTAATAATCTTGTCCTAATCAAAATATTTACAAGTTCATTTTATAATTATTTTAAATAAATGTCAATTAAATCCTTTCAATTTTCTCTTTGTTATAGCTTTGTATTATACCTTTTTTCTTTTTTTTAATTTTGTTTGTTTTTGTGTTTCATAATCTGTAAATAAACTTTCATTATTCATATTTTTTTCAATTTCTTCAAATATAGTTATATATGTGTTTTCTAATTCGTTTGATAAATAGCCATTTAAAAATGCTTTTAGAATTTTTATTGTATTATAACCAATTATATTTTTAGAATTAAGCTCAATCTTACTATTTTCATTTGCATCGATTGAATAAAATCTACTAATAAAAGCCTCATTTAAATTTCTATAAAGCTCATGCGCTTCATTTTTAGGTATTTTCCCTAAATAATAACATAATTTATTATGAATAATATATTTATCTTCTTCACTTAATTCATTTTCTGTAAAATATAATGTAGGAATTTTATTTTTCATAAAATATTCTTTTAATTCTAAATTTAATATAAAATCAATAATTTTTTCAATAACATTCGTATCTATATATTCAATTTCTATGTCATAATAACTTGCTAAAAACTTTATGTAACCAATAAAATTTTTTAATTCTTCATCTTTCCTATATTCCATTAATTTGCTATTATTTATTTTTTTATCAATTTTTATTACACTTTCATAAGTTTTAAATGATCCTATATGACCATTTGGAGATATTTTTAATTGATAAGTAATAGTGGGATAGTAATTATCCAGTCTAAATTTAAGAGCCTTATTCAATCTTTTTTGACCATTAGTTTTACTCATTTCTTGATGCCAAATACTATCTTCTTCAATAAAAGAAGTATCTAAAACATGTATCCTAAAATAGATATTATAATCTTTATCATATCCTAAATTAAATGCATATTTCTGATTATCAAAAGTCAATGTATTTCCTAAATATTCACTGTTTCTTATATCATAATAGGAAATATTCAAATTTTCTTTAATTATGTCCTCACTTGGCTCGTTTTGCGTTAATTCAAAAAAAGTTTCTTTAAATTTTAAAATGCGCTTAGAAATATTTTCTAAATATTCTTTAGTAAGATTGACTCTTTTTTTATCCTTTGAAGTACTTAGAATTATTTGCATTAAATAATTTTGATATAAATTAATATTTACATTCATATTTTTATTTATTTTTTCTTTCTTTGTGCTGAGCAATTCATTAATTTGATTAACAATTTTGAAATTATCTTTATATTTATTAATTATAAAAGTTTTAAACTCTTCTAATCGATTTACAAATAATTTCTTTTCTTCTATTGTTAATTCCACTTCATTATCTAAATATAATTTTAAAATTAAATAATAATAATTAGGATTAATATGAACTATATTTTGATTTAGCAATTCCATTTTAGAATTATATATATATTTATCTAAAATTTCTAATAAAATATGTTCTCCATTAAATCTTGCATTTAAAAATTTTGGATTTTTTTCAACTATTTTTTTCAACAATAAAAAGTACTTATCATTATTTAATAATTCATAAATTATTAAATAATAAAAATGATTATCTTTTAAAACTTTAATTTTTTCTTTTTTGTTTTTTGGATAATTTATTTCTATTTTTTTTGTTCTTAACTGTGATATACAGCTTTTGCATTGTTGTAAAGCAATTTTACTTGTTTTGACCTCTATTAAAAGTTTTTTTATTTTTTCTTCATTTTCTTGACAATCTTTAAATTTTTTTGAAGAATAATTTTCTTTTTTGTTTTTTTTCAACTTCTCCATTTTTTTTGAAAACAATTCTATTTTTTTCTTTATTTTTTCAGATAAAATTTCTAATTCTTTTAATTTTTCTTCATTGCTTTTTTCGGACATCATAATTTTGTCTACTTGATTTAAAATTAGCAAATTTACATTCTTTTTTGAAGAACAAACACATCTTTCATCTTTTTCTACAAATGAAATATCTAATAAATTTTTAATTTTCTTAATTCTAATTTGATTTATTTCCTTTATTTTTTTAATCAAGTTTCTAATATATTTTAAATCCACATCACTTTGTTTTTGTAAATAGTTTTTCGTTCCAATTAAATATTTTTGTAATTTAAAACAATCATTTTCTAATTGTCTAAGATTCTCTAATTCATTCGTTTCTACTACTTTTTCTTCTAATAGCAATAAATCTTTTTCTAACTCTTCAAATTTTTTCATAAGCCCTCCTAAAATGCATAAAAGGAAATGGTATAATTTTTTTACACAATGCCATTCCCTTTTTTATTTACTTTAATATTTAAATAATCTTCTAACTCTTCCACGACCTGTTTCAATTACATTGTTATTTCTATTTATTTTTTCAGTTACTTCTGGTTCAAACTCTATTTGTTCTTTTTTAGTAATTTCTCCAGATGCACTTTGTTCATAACCTAATTCTTCTAATAAAGCATGGCGGATTCTCTCTAATTTCTTTTTATCGTTTGTTTTTTGTAATTCTGCCAATAAATCATTTTCTGTTTTACGTCTTGGATTTTTATAAATTATTACTTTACCACAATCATCAATAACTGCTAAATAATTACCATTAGCAAGTTCTTCCTTATCTACTTTACTATAATCAACTCTTTGAGGTATTATTATAGCATTAGGATATACTTCCCATCTTCTTTCTAACTTTCTTTGCATAATTTTATGTGATATTTTTATATTACTTTTATAAGCACATTCTAACCCACACATTCTCATGAATTGATAAATATCAACTCTTTCATTTTTACTAACAAATATTTTTCTTTTCATAAAACCCACCTTTTTTATATTAATATAAAAAATACTTAGAGTATCTAAGTATTTAATTTAATTTTTCTTTTACAATTTTACTTACTATACTCATATCTGCTTTAGTTGCTAACAAAGGATTTAATTCTTTCATAACATTACCCATATCTTTAATAGATGCTGGTTTTAGTTTTTCAAATACTTCATCAATAACTTTATTGATTTCACTTTCAGATAATTCTTCTGGAAGATATTTAGAAAGTATTTCAATCTCATGTTCTAAATTTTCTACTAAATCCATACGATTGTATTCAGAATATTCTTTTATAGAATCTTTACGAACTTTTACTTGTTTTTTTATTACTGCTATAATTTCGTTTTCATCTAAATCATGATTTTTAGAAATTTTTTCATTTTGTAATGCACTTTTTAACATTCTAAGAACAGTAAGTTTAAATTTGTCACCACTTTTCATGGCTTCTTTCATATCATTATTTATAATTTCAATATTCATATCAGTTCACCCCTATTAATAACTTCTATGTTTATGAGCATTCTTTTTAGCTTCTTTCAAAGCTTCTCTTCTTTTAACTCCAGGTTTTTGATGGTATTTTCTTTTCTTTATTTCTGAAGGGACACCACTTCTTGCTACTTTTGCTTTAAACTTTTTTAAAGCTCCGTCAATGTTACCATTACTAACAACAACTTTTGTCAATTTATTTCCCTCCCTTCATTACTACAATTGATTATAACACCAGTTTTTTTTCAAATCAAGAAATTAATAAAAAAAGTGACTAATTTTTAGATAATTAATCACTATAACCATACACCATAAGTAATTGCAGCCATTGCTAGCAATAATCCAACTACCCAAAATAATTTCACTATATCATTTTCGTCCCATCCCAATTGTTCAAAATGGTGATGTAACGGTGCCATCTTAAATATCTTTTTATTAAATTTACGAATAGCTATAATTTGAATGGCACTAGATAATGTTTCAACTACAAATACCCCACCAATTAACGCAAGAGATAATTCATGTCTTGTAATTATTGCAATAGTAGCAAGAGCACCACCTAAAGCAAGAGAACCTAAATCACCCATAAAGACTTTTGCTGGATGGGTATTATATAACAAAAAGCCCATTAAACTTCCAACTAATATAAAGCAAAATATTGCTATTTCTTGATAACCTTCTAACCATGTTGTATTCCATGCAATTATTCCATAAGCTAAAAATGCAATTACGCTAAGACCACCAGCAAGGCCATCTAGTCCATCAGTTATATTAACAGCATTAGAAGTTCCAACAAGTAAGAATAGTATAAATAAACCAAATATCCATCCTAATTTAATATTTATTCCTAAAGAACTTATTTCTAATACTGATTTTCCACCATTACTCATAAAAATATAAAAAAATACTATCGCAATAATCATTTGCGCAACAAATTTAGTTGAAATTGGTATTCCTTTATTATTTTTAAATTTAATTTTCAAATAGTCATCTACAAATCCTAAAAATGCATAAGCAATGAAAACAAATAACAAAATTATTAAATTTGAATTCATTGTAATACTTCCTCTTATCCACAATAAAATTATAGATATGATTACGGGTACGATAAATATTAATCCACCCATCGTTGGAGTACCATTCTTTTTTAAATGCCTTTCGCCAATTGTATGACTAACATTTTGGCCAAAATGAAATTTTCTTAATAATGGAATTAAAAACCATCCAAAGCCAATAGCAAATACGAAACCTAACATCATTGCCATTGCTGTTTTTGCAAGTAATAGCATTATAACACTTCCTTCATTAATAAATTATACGACAATATTACCTATATTATTGATTATTTTTAATTCGTTTACAAAAAATTTACATTATTTAAATTTATAAATTCTATATATTTCTATTTTAAATTAAGTATTATTTTCTATACATAAAATTTAATTAGATAACATCAAAACAACTGTACTACCTTCTTTTACAAAATAATTTGGCTGTGGTGATTCATATATCACTTTATCGCCATTTCCTGAATATTCAATATTAAATCCTTTTAAGTTTTTTTTAGCTTCATCTTTAGTCATTCCAACTACATTTGGTAAAAGAACATATTTTGTATCTAACCAAGTATATTCAGTTCTTATCATTCCATCATTAGATGGTTTTATATCAAAGATATTTATTGCTGATTTTAAAACATTCTTAGCAATTGGAGCCGAAACTGTACCACCATATTGCGTTATTCCTTTAGGATTATCAATTGCAACATAAACTATTATTTCTGGGTCATCCGCTGGAGTAAATCCAATAAAAGATAATATATAATTTCCTACCATGTATTTTCCTTCATTAACTTTTTGGGCTGTACCTGTTTTACCCCCAACTCGATAATTTTCTATATAGGCATTTTTACCAGTACCATTGGCTACTACACTTTCTAAGGCATATCTTACTAATTTACTAGATTCTTCAGTTATTACTTGTCTTACTTTCGTTGGATTATTCTTTTTTATAATATTATTTGTTTCAGGTTCTAGCATTGAAGAAACGATATATGGTTTATATAGTATACCACCATTAATTGATGAAGAAACTGCTGTTACTTGTTGTATTGGCGTTACACTTATTCCTTGGCCGAAAGAAGTAGTTGCAAGTTCTACTGGGCCCATTTTATCTATATCAAATAATATACCTGATGATTCACCATTTAAATCAACCCCTGTTTTTTTACCATATCCAAAATTATTTATATACTCCATTAACTTTTCTTTACCAAGTTTTTGACCTAAAGTTACAAACCCTGGATTACATGAGTTTTCTACTACTTGTAAATACGTCTCATCACCATGGCCGCCTGCTTTCCAGCATTTAATTCTAGCCCCATCAACATTTATTGATCCTCCATCATAATAGTGATCTTCAAATAAATTTACAACATTTTCATTAATCGCTGCTGATAATGTAGCAATTTTAAAAGTACTTCCAGGTTCATAAGTCATCCAAATTGGTAAATTTCTATTAATTGTTTCTGTAGAATAATTCTTATAATTATTAGAATCAAACGTAGGTCTTGATGACATTGCTAGTATTTCGCCAGTTTTAGGGTTCATTGCCATAATGATAGCATGTTCAGGGTTATACATTGACATTACATTATCAAGTTCTCTTTCAACCGCAAGTTGTAAATCTAAATCTATAGTAAGCTGAATATTTATTCCACTAGTAGGTGCTTCATATATTTCAGATAATTCTAGCTTATTTCCTTTGCCATCTGAAAAATATTTTATAGCACCATTACTTCCTGTTAAATATGAATCATAATATAACTCCAGTCCTGATAATCCTTGATTATCAATTCCAACATATCCTAATACATGTGATAAAACTGTATTATAAGGATAATATCTCTTACTTTCTTTTACTAAATAAACTCCATCAATATTTAAATCATTAATTTTTTTAGCTGTATCATAATCAAGTTGTCTTCCTTCTGGATGAACTCTTTCAATTGATGTTTTTTTAGAAACATGTTTCAACATGTCATTGTAATCACTATTTAAAATAGTTGATATTTTTTTCGCCGTATCTTCTTTATTTTTTATTTGATTAGGTATTACAACTAGTGAAGTTGTAGTTATATTTGTTGCTAATTTTTTACCATTTCTATCTAATATTTCTCCTCTATCTGCAGTAATTGGTAATTCTCTACTCCACAAAGCTTCTGCTAAATTACTAAGTTTATCATAAGAAATAACTTGAATGTAGAAAACCTTAAAAATAATTACTAATAAAATTAATAACACCACTAAAAAAACAAATCTTATTCTTGTATGAATAATATTATGAAACATAAGAAATTTCTCCTTCTTATTAATTTTATTTTTTCTATCTTTAAATAGTACTATTATTTCTTTTAAAAAAAAGAAATAAATCATCTTTAGATTTATTTCATAAATAAATTAACAATTATATTTTCTAATATTCCTAAGTTTAATTCTTTAATTAAATTTATTGTTTCTTTAGAAAGACACTTTAATAATTCTTTAATTTTACTCTTATCATTAGTTTTATATGCTTCTTTTAAAATTATATAATCTTTACTGTTTTTAATTGTTTTTTCTAACAAAATTTTTAATTCATTTTGAATACTTTCATTGTTTACAGTATTTATATTATCATTTCCAATAGAAATAATACCATTATTAATCATTTTTTACCTCAACTTTATTTTTGTTATTGTTACCACTAGAAATTATTCCATTATTAATTACATCATGACTATCAAAATTTATCGTATAATTTTCTTTTTTTGAATTCATTGCACTTACAATAGCATCATGAATATCATGAATAAAATCATTACTATCAGATTTTAATAGTACTTTAAGGCCACTGCTTGTTTCTATTTTTAGTCCATAATAACTTTCTTTATGTTTGGAAATATTATATGCAAACAATAAAACTATCGTAAAAATATAAATATCTCCTAAAATTATGAATTTTCTCCATATTGAGCAAATTATTAGCATAAAAACTAATCCCCAAATCCATTCTTTTAATCCGTAAAATAAAGAATGTTTTTTAAATGTTATAAATTCCATATTATCAATATTTGAAATATTAATTGTAGTTCCTGATAAATGTAATATTTGATTACTAATTGTAAATTTACCACTATCATAAGTATAACTTCTATTATCCATAAATTCTCTCTTTTCTTATCTATATTTTAACTTGATTAATATTAAAATTCAATATCAATATCTCCTAAAATATATTCTACATTAAACTTTAAAAAGTCCAAAATAATATTTTTTGTTTCTGAATCAATATTTCTAATATTTTTAACCACTTTAATAGCAGTTTTAATATTTTTAAAATCATTAAGATTATTTACACCGCTATTTTCTAGAGCTTTAAACACTGTTTTTATTATTTTTTCTCTTTTGGTATCATCATTTTTATCTAACCAAGCAAGAATACTTTTATCTAGCTTTTTACTTAATTCACTTAAAGGTGCTAATTTTAATTTATCACCATCTATTTGCCATGTCATGATAGAATGTGCCATTAAATCTCTTCTAGAAGATTTTATTACCTCATAATTATCATTATGTCTTAAAAGAAGACCAACTAGTGAATAATTAGGTATTATATGAATAAATTTGTTTTCTATTTTCTTATATTTTTTAGATTCTATTTCATTTTTTCTAAGTCCTGGTCCATCATTACTATAAATATTAATTATTTTTCTAGATATAATATTTTTACAATACATTGATGATACAAGTGCTAAATTTCCCCCTTTTGAATGTCCACCTATTATTACATTACTGTCAAAAAATCCAATTGTTTTATTCAAATAATCTATTGCACATTTTTGTGATTCAATGGGAAATTTATAACAAAGTTCAAAATCTTCTTTCCAACCACTTAATAAATTATCTGTTCCTTCGTATGACACATAAATAAACTTTTTCTTCACTTTAAATGTAAGAGCACTAAACTGTTTATTTTTATCTCCAATATATTTATAAGCATACATCAAAACATCTTTATATCTATTAGTTAAATATATTTCTTTTAAAATTTTATAACTTTCCTTTTGCGCTATTCCAAGTTTAGCAACTTCTCTAAATTTATATTTCAAAAAAAATATTTCTGCTGCTTTAGATATACTGATTTTATCTTTTTTTTCACTTACAATATTTGAAAAATCTAAATATGAAAGAGATGAAAATACTAAATTATCCAACTCATTAAATTCTTTTTCATAAAAAGTTTTATTTCCATAATTTTTAATGTATTTTATTATATTTGACATATTTTCACATCCTTAAAATAATTTATATTAAAAAATGACAACTAGTTGTCATTTAAAAGAATCTAATTATATCTTTAATAGTTATATATATCATTAAAATCATTAATAAGAAGAAACCAACTGTATGAAATTTATTTTCAAGTTCAGCATTAACTGGAGATCCTTTTATTTTTTCAATTATCATAAATAATATTCTTCCACCATCAAAAGCTGGGAAAGGTAAAATATTTAAGAAACCAACATTAATACTTAAGAATGCTAAAATATATAATAAATAACTTATACCATAACCAATACCTTGATTTACAACTTCATACATACCAACTGGTCCAGATAAAGCACTTAACGAAAGTTTACCAGTAAATAATCCTTTTAGTGTTAAAGCCATTGTGTCAACTACGCTACAAAATTTAACAAAAGAATATTTCAAAGAATTAATAAATCCTTTTTCAGTTTTAGTACTTACTCTAAATCCAAATGATTTAGTTTCTTCACCTTTGTCATTTTTTTCTATAGTAGGTTTAACATAAAATACTTCTTTTGTACCATCTTCATGTTTAACATCAAATTTATATGTATTATTTTTAGATTTGAAATAAAGCAATATTTGCGTTTTTTCCCAATTTGTTACTTTCTTATCATTAACAGCAATTATTTCATCTCCAGCAACAAGTCCAGCTTTTTCCATTGCAGAATCTTTTACTATTTCTTCAACCTTTGGAACACTATATGATGCTCCCCAAATTAAAGCTCCTACAAATAAGACAACTATTGCAAGAATAAAGTTGTTTACTACACCAGCAACTAAAATAATTAATCTTTGTAACCATGGTTTGTTACACATCAATTTTTCTTTTTTAACTTTGTTGTCATCTTCATAAACTTCGCCAGCCATTGCAACAAATCCACCAATTGGAAAAGCTCTTAAGTTATAATCAATTTTATCTTTTCCTTTATGAGTAAATATTACTGGACCCATTCCAATAGAAAATTCATAAATATGAACACCAAATTTTTTAGCCCATATAAAATGACCAAATTCATGAATTATAATAATTATTGATAATATTAAAATAAGTAATAATATTGATAATATCCACATGTTAGTTCCTCCTTATATTACACTAAATAGTATAATATATGCTAAAGAAACAAATATTAAACTATCTAATCTATCTAATATTCCACCATGTCCAGGCATAATATTTGAAAAGTCTTTTATATTATTTTCTCTTTTTATTTTACTAAATAATAAATCTCCAAATTGACCAATTATTGATAATACTAATGATACCAAAACGACTTTAATAATATGTTCATTAGAAATCATTATTAAATAAAAGACTGTTGATACAATTGTTGCTACAATGCTTCCAAGAACTGAACCCTCAACAGTTTTATTTGGAGATACATGTTCAATTAATTTATGTTTACCTACTAATTTTCCTAATAACATTGCAAAAATATCTGTCATCGTTGTAATTAATATTAAATAAATTAAATGCCAAATATCTAAAATTCTTATTAAAATAATACCGTTAAACACTAATCCTAAAAATATTACACAAGTAGACAAATAAAATGCATCACGTGCTGTATATCTTTCATCTTTATATAACACTGTTGGAATAAATAAAGCAAGTAATGTTAAAGCAAGTCCACGATAAGTTAATCCAAAAGCAATTGAATAACCATCAAATTCTGAATAAACTAATAGTAATAAACATACATAAGATATTACAGTTATTAAGTCTGGATATTTTTTATGATGTTTTTTTAAATCTATTAATTCTTTTAATGCAAGAACACTTAAAATTCCTACACCAATAATATAAGGCTTTCCACCTAAAATTATTAAAGGTACTACAATTATTAAAGCAACTATAGCACTTATTATTCTTTTTTTCATTTTATCACCTAACCTAAAGTATACTACGTTATTTTCAATTAATCAATTTTTATAATTCATTATTGTCAATATCTTTAACACTACAATAATTATTATCAAAATCTAACTTTGTATTACCAATAATTATATTATTATCATCACATTCTAAAATATTATATGTTTCAAATTTATATAAATTAGCATTGGTATTAGAATCATTCAAAGTTTCTTTATATCCTTGTAATAAATTATCTAAAGTTATCTTTTCATCTTTTAAGACATAGCTTAATTCATAAACTTCATTTTCACTAAAAACAATATATATTTTTGATAAACAACTCGTATAATATTTAATGTCATTTAAAACAACATACTCCGTTTTATCTTTCTCACATTTTTTATTTTCTACTACATTAATTTTATATTCATCATATGTTTTTGATTTTGGAATATATGCATCTTTTATATAAACAATATA
This sequence comes from Bacilli bacterium, assembly GCA_016297695.1. GTDB lineage: Bacteria > Bacillota_I > Bacilli_A > RF39 > UBA660 > RUG14121. Next base: position 801 of record JAEDGC010000022.1, on the reverse strand, counting down.
ATTACCATCTTCTTTTTTATAAGAAGAAACCCTACCAACAATCTCTACATTATCATAAACTTTCAAATTATCAATATTTTCAAACATATTAAATTTCAATTTATAAACTATATTATCATTAAATGTAACGTTACCATTTATATCACTTGTTTCACTATTATAAGATTTTAATTCTATTATATTATTTCCTTCTTTATAACTAACTTTTGCCTTTATTAAATAAAATTTATTTTTATATTTATTAAATGAATTAATAATATCACTAGATATTATATTAATATCTTTTTCTTCTAATGTATTTTTAGAACAGTAATTACTTTTTCTATATAATAAATCCACATAAATATTTTTATTACATTTAAATACCCTATAACCAATTGCATTATAGGTAATAAAATTATCACTAGATTTTATCTCATAAGCAAATATAGGATTTCTATTAAAAGAGCAAACTAGTATAGCATCTAAAAATATTACTAAAGTTAAAGTTACAAGAGGTATTAATATACAACTTTTTATTTTTCTTTTTTCATTAATAAAAAAAGAAACAAATATAATTATTACCCCTAAAAGACTTACTAATAAACGTGAATAACTAAAAACATTATTAAAAAATACTAAAATTAGAATTGTAAAACCTATTAATTTTAAAATTTTTGAAGAATTATTCACTTTATCACCTACTATATATAGTATAACAATAATCAAATAAAAATGAAATAAAATATCCAAAAATTAATCAAAAATGTGACTAATTAGTGATTTTGTCCTATTTTTATAAAATAATAATTAGTAATTTTG
>JAEDGC010000080.1 GCA_016297695.1 Bacilli bacterium | reverse complement strand
TAAAATTTTTGCATATAATTTTATCCTCCTACTAGTCATATTACCGAAAAATAGTCGATTTCCTTTTTTTTTACTTAAATTTATTAAAAAAACTTAAAATTTTTCATTTTAAGTTTTAATATTTTTCTATAGAAATAGCTGTTTTATGACCATTTAAATCCATAATTTCATCAAGTTTTTCGTCTTTTATTATTTCAAGAGCAAGTGTTTCTTTTTTGATAAAATCTTCAAATTTTTCCACTGCCTTATTTACTTTGTCATCTGAAAAATAATAAAGTTTTATTCTATTTTCTATTTCTAAACCATTTATTTTTCTTAAATTTTGAACCTTCGATACAAGTTCTCTTGCTAACCCTTCTAGAATTAAATCTTCTGTTAATTCAGTATTTAAAATGATGAATTTATTATTTTGCATTCCAACATTAAATCCTTCTTTTGATTCAATTTTAACATCAACCATATTTGGAGTGATATCTAATCTTCCACCATCAAAATCAATTGTTATCGTTTCTTCTTTTAAAATCAAATCAATATCATCATCATTTAAATCTTTTAAGGCATTTTGATATTCTTTCATTTTTGGTCCAAACATAGCACCACAAACTTTAAAATTTGGTTTTATTGTGAAGTTCATATATTTAGAAAGATCATTTACAAATACTACTTTTTTAACATTTAACTCTTCTTTTATTAAATTTACTAATTCTCCTAAAATTGCTTCGTATTTTCCATCAACTAAACATTCACTAATTGGTTGACGTACTTTAATTTTATTTTCTTCTCTTACATATCTTCCAGTTGATATTAAATCTCTTACTAAATCCATCTTAACTTCAATTTCTTCATTGACAAGATTTTCATCATATTTAGGGAAATCTTGTAAGTGAACTGATTCTTCATTTGTTAAATTTTTAAATAATTCTTCTGTAGTATATGGAATAATTGGAGCACATAATTTACATAGTCCGCATAATACTTCATAAGTTGTTATATAAACGGATTTCTTAGAATTATCAAGTTCACTACTCCAGAATCTATTTCTATTTCTTCTTATATACCAATTAGATAAATCATCTGATACAAAGTTTGTAATGTTTTTTACTACTTCATTTAAATCATATTTTTCATAGGATGCAATTACTTCTTTAACTAATTTATTATACTTAGATAATAACCATTTATCTATTTCTTCTCTATTTTCATATTCTACATAACAATTATCTGTATCAATATTATCAATATTTGCATACATTTGAAAGAATGAATATGTATTTTTTAATGGATTAAAGAATTTTGAGTGTACTTCTTTTAAACCGTCTTCATCAAATTTAAGTGGAGTCCATGTTGGTGAAACATAAGCTAAATACCATCTAACTGTATCTGCTCCATATTTTTCCATTACAGTAAAAGGCTCTACTGCATTTCCTTTGCTCTTATGCATTTTTTGACCATTTTTATCAAGTAATAGTTCATTTACTAATACATTTTTATATGGAGATTTTCCGGTAACAAATGTTCCAATTACAAGTAATGAATAAAACCATCCACGAGTTTGATCAATTCCTTCAGCAATGAAATCTGCAGGATATTGACTTTCCCATAATTTATTATTTTCAAACGGATAATGGTATTGACTAAAAGGCATAGAACCTGAATCAAACCAACAATCAATTACTTCTTTTGTTCTACTCATTACTTTGCCACAGCTTGGACATTTAATATGTATATCATCTACAAATGGGCGATGTAAATCAAGTGTTTTTTCATCTATTTTTTCAATTGCTTTTTCTTTTAATTCTTGACGAGATCCAATCATTTCCATATGGCCACATTCACATCTCCAAAGTGGTAATGGAGTTCCCCAATATCTATTTCTAGATATCGCCCAATCGTTCATATTTTCAAGCCAATTACCAAATCTTTTTTCACCAACAAATTTTGGATACCAATTTATTTTTTTATTTTCTTCGATAATTTTATCTTTTAATTTTGTAACTTCAAGATAATATGAAGGTCTTGAATAATATACAAGTGGTGAATCACATCTCCAGCAATGTGGATAATCATGTTTAATTTTTTGTTTTTTAAATAATTTATCGTTTTCTTTTAACCACTTAATTACATCTAAATCTGCCTCGAAAATATATTTTCCTTTCCATGGACCTTCTGTGTAATGTGCATCTTCCCCAACTGGATTTACATATGGTAATTTATATTTTTTACCTACATTAGCATCATCTTCACCAAAAGCTGGCGCTATATGTACAATACCTGTACCATCAGTCATGGTTACATACGTATCACAAGTTACAAAAAAAGCTTTACCATTTATTGGAATATCACTTGGAATTAATTGCTCGTACTCAATAAATTCTAAATCTTTACCTTTATAATTTTCTATAATTTTATAATCTTCGCCAAGCACTTGATTAGCTAAAGCACTTGCTAAAATAAATTTATAACCTTTAGATTCAACTTTAATATATTCTTCATTTGGATTAACACATAATGCTACATTTGATACTAATGTCCATGGTGTAGTCGTCCAAACTAAGAAGTATTCATCTTTTCCTTTTAATTTAAAAGGAACAATAACTGTATTAGCATCTATATTTTTATATCCTTGTGCTACTTCATGAGAAGCAAGGCCAGTGCCACATCTTGGACACCATGGCATAATTTTTACACCTTCATAAAATAAGTTTTCATCAAAAAATTTCTTTAATATCCACCATTCTGTTTCTATATAATCATTATCATAAGTGATATATCTATTATCCAAATCAATAAATTGACCCATTTCATCAGTTAGTTTTCTAAAGGCATTTTCATTATCCCAAACTGTTTCTTTACAAAGTTGATTAAATTCTTTAATTCCATATTTTTCAATATCAGATTTACCAGAAAAACCTAATTTTTTTTCAACTGCTACTTCAACTGGCAAACCATGTGTATCCCAACCAACTTTTCTTAAAACCTTTTTTCCTTGCATCGTTTGATACTTGCAAAAAGAATCTTTTAAAAATTTAGCAACCATATGATGTAGCCCTGGCATTCCATTAGCTGTAGCTGGTCCATCATAAAATACCCAATCTTCATTATCTTTTCTATTTTCAATTGTTTTATTTAAAATATCTTGTTTTTTCCATTCATTTAAAATACTTGTTTCCACTTCATGAATACTACGTTTATCTAGTTCTTTAAAATTTTTCATACTATTTCTCCTTCCAATAAAAAAACGCAAAATTGCTAAGGAGCAATTCTGCGGTACCATCCTTTATATTACTTAATTACTTGTAACGTAAGTTATCCGAGATTTTTTACTATTATTTCTAAAATCTAACTCCCAAGTGATTTTCATTAAACTTCATTTGTTAATTTCCACCAGCCATTAACTCTCTTTCAAAATTCATTTAATTACTCTCTTGTTCAACGTTTTTCAATAAATATTATAACTTAATTTATTTTTATGTCAAGTTTATTATATACTATTATCAAATAATTCTAATGCTTTTTTAAATTCTTCTTCATTATCTAATGGATTTAAATATTCTTTTTTTTCATCTGTTTTTCGAATGCAAAAATCATTTACATCATTTATATTTGTTAAATAAACATAAACAGTATTCTCACATTGAATTTCTTTTGTAATAAAATATTTTATATTATCTTCTAAACCAATCATCTTACATTTCCCTTTTATTATTTTCACTATTATCTAATATTTGTTCTTTACAATATTTAGACCATTCATCAACTGAATTAAATCCACGATCAACTACATATTCTTCTAAAGTACTATAGCTCTTATCTTCAATAAATGCTAAAGTTGATATTAATTCATCACATTCATTTTTTTTACGTAAAACTACAAATGAAAATAGTTTTTGTTCTCTTTCTTCTTCATTTTTTAAGATGTCATTAGCTATGTCAATATAATCAATTGCATAACTTCTATTATTATTTACACGATATATATCATTATTATCATTCCATGTTTGATAAACATCATCTTCATAAGCCACTATCGTTTCATTATTTTTAATTTCCGTTTTTACAGCATTAATTAATTTAGAAGAAGCAACACCTGCTATTACTAAACTTGCAGTAAGTCCAAATGCAGCTACCGATGTTTTAGCTGGATCTAACCTAATAATTTGTCCTTTATATTTTATAGGAATTCCTTTTTTTATGCTTTTATTTTTAGCATTAGAGATTATTTCTTCGATATTTTTCATACACTCACCTTATCTTAAATAATATTATACTATTAAAAAAAATATTTTTCTACTATAAATTTCTTTACACTACCTTTAAATTATTTATAATAGTTTTAATTTTTTAATGTTATAATAATTCTAGGATGTGATAATAATGAATGAAGTTATATTTAGAGAATATGATATTCGTGGTGTATACCCTTCTGATTTAGATGAAAAAACAGCATATACTATTGGAAGAAGTTATGGAAGTTATTTACGTGAAAAATATAATAAAGATACATGTGTTGTAGGACATGATAATAGACTATCATCTGAAAGTTTAACCAAAAATTTAATTAAAGGTATAAAAGATTCTGGAACTAACGTCATGTATTATGGTCTAGTTACTACTCCAATGCATTATTTTTCAAGAAAAATTAATCAATTACCTGGAATTATGGTTACAGCTAGTCATAATCCTAAGGATGATAATGGATTTAAATTCTCTTTTGATTATGATGTAAATGCACGCGGACAAATGATTCGTGATTTTAAAAAATATACTTTAGAAAATAAATTTTTAAGTGGTAATGGTGAAGAAGTATTAATGGATATAAAAGATAAATATCTTGCCTTCATGAAAAAAAATATTTTTATGGGTGAAAAAAAAATAAAAGTTGTAATTGATCCAGGAAATGGAACTACTTGTGTTATTATAAAAGAAATAATGGATTTATTCAAAAATATTATTCCTATATACATAAATGAGATTAGTGATGGGACATTTCCTAATCATCATCCAGATCCAGCAGTTGAAGAAAATATGGAACAATTAAAAAAAGCAGTTAAGGAAAATAAAGCTGATTTAGGAGTAGCATTTGATGGAGATGGTGATAGAATTGGTATCATCGATGAAAAAGGAAATTATATTGCAACCGATAAATTTATGATTATTATTATTAGAAGCTTAATTAAAACTAGTGAATGTAAAAAATATTTATATGATGTTAAATGTTCTAAATCCTTAGAAGATGAAATAAATAAACTTGGTGGTGAACCATTTTGCTATCGTACTGGAGCAAGCTTTACAGAATATGGTGTATTAAGTAATAATTTAGAATTTGGTGGTGAATTTTCTGGACATGTTTTCTTTAATGATCGTGATTTAGAATTTGGTAGTGCTATTTATGCTTCACTAAGATTAATGGAAATTTTATCAAACAACAATTTAACTATTTCTGATTTATTAAAAGGAATTAATAATTATCAATCTACTCCCGAAATAAAAATTCCAATTAATGAAAATAAAAAAGAAGAAGTAATTTCTAAAGTTAAAGAATATTGCATAGCAAAAGAATATAATATTAATGATATAGATGGTGTCAGAGCAACATTTGATGATGGATGGGCATTAGTTAGAGCAAGTAATACTGGACCTAATTTAACTATAAGATTTGAGGCTAAAGATAATAATTCTTTAAACAAAATTCAAAAAGAGTTTAGTGAAATAATTGAAAAACATATAAATGAATAAAAAAAGGCACATCAATGTGTCTTTTATGAAAAATATTACATTAAATATGCTATATTCTTTATTTCTTCAATAGACAAATTAGTATATAAGGATATTTTATCAATATTTATATTATCTTTTAACATTTCTTTAGCTATTTTTATGGATGATGATTTTTCACCATTTTCTTCTGCTAGTTTTAAT
>JAEDGC010000021.1 GCA_016297695.1 Bacilli bacterium | reverse complement strand
CCATATGTTTAATAAAAAAGAAAATTAAGTTACTATTCGCTAAATTACAATTTATCGATTAGTTCGGAATATTTCAATAATGCGTAATAATTATAGTAACTAATTATATAAAGTATCATACAAAACATTATACAAATTGGAGATAAAAGTCGGTATAGACATTCATCGTGTCAAGGTGTATGATGTAATAAAGTGGGATAATTATAAATAGTTGTCAGATTGATAACTATTTTTTTATGGAAAAGGAGATGGTTATATATTATTAGAAAAGTGTTAGGTTTAGTTAATAAGGAGTTAAAATGAAATATGCAAATATTCCAGAATATATAATATCCTATAAAGAACTAAATACTACCGAAAGATTACTGATGGGGATAATATACTCTTTATCAGTAATGAGTGGAGATTGTTTTGCTAGTAATGAGTATTTTGCTAAAATGCTTTGTGTTAGCACTAGAACAATTTCTACCTCACTTTCATCACTCAAAAGAGAAGATTTAATTGAATCTCATTTTATCAACGGAACAAGAAAAATATTTTTAACAGAAAAGTTTAAAAGTAAAATAGAAGAATAATTCATCTAGGATACGAAGAATATTTCTATTTATATAGGAAGCATTCTTCTAACATAAAATAAATAATAAAATATAAATTAAAATAAATATATATAAATAAATAAATTATATTTAAATAGGAAGGATTGGTAAATGAACGAAGAAAATATTAATGTTAATGAATTAACAATTTCAGGAACTATTAATCGGGTATGTAAATCAGATTTTGAAAAAGAATATATAAAATTTGGAATGACTATAAAAAAGTATTCTAAAAGAGAAGAAAAGATATATACAAGTTTAAATGTAAAAAGTGATCTTTATAATATTTATAAGGATCTTTTTTTTAAGGATAATTTTATATATATAAAGGGATATATGAATTCATATATTGATAAGAATAAAATTATTAAATCATTTATTACAGTTACTGATGTTGGTGAGTCTTATAAAGAAATAATGAATGGAAAAGCCACGCCTTATATAAGATATGATCCAGATGGAGTAATGGTTTGGAATGGAAAAAGATGTGAAACTGATCCATGGGATTTTAATAATCCAGAAGATGTAAAAAAATATAAAGAATTAGTGAGTATGTTAAAAGAGTTTAAATAGAGAGGAAGTATAATATGTTAAATATGTTTATAACTTAATGCGAAGGGAGGAATTTAATGCAAGTAGACAAGAGGGCAGTAATTATTTATTCATTTTTTGCATATCATTTAGAGGAGGCAATCTATGAATAAATTCAAAATTAATAATATATATGCGAGTGATGGTAAAACATTAGATGAAATTATTAGTAAGTTTTTTATAACTTTTCTAGATGAGGATTTAAATTTTTGTGAAATTAATGGTATAATGAATTCGGATACAGTCTTAAATAACTAGGATGGAGTATTATGAATACAGATGGGTACAAAGTAGGAATTTATTTAAGATTATCTAGAGAAGATGAAAGGTTAGGTGAAAGTGGTAGTATATCCACACAAAGAGATTTATTATTAAATTATATTAGAGATAACAATTTGATATTTGTAGATGAATATGTAGATGATGGAGTATCAGGAACAACTTTTGATAGAGAAGGATTTAATCGTATGATTAAAGATTGTGAATCTAAAAAGATTAATATGATTATAACTAAAGATACATCAAGACTTGGTCGTGATCATATAGAATTTGGATTTTATGTTGAAAGATATTTTCCAGAACATGGTATTAGATATGTTGCAGTAAATGACGGTATTGATACTTTTTCAAATAGTAGTGCTAATGATATGTTAGTTTTCAAAAGTGCATTTAATGATATGTATGTTAAAGATATATCAAATAAACAAAGAAGTTCATTATATACTAAAAAAAGAAATGGACAATTTGTTGGAGCATATGCGCCATATGGATATAATAAATCTGAAGAAGATAAACATAAATTAGTAATTAATGAAGAAGAAGCCGAAGTAGTTAGAAGAATATTTAATATGTTTGCTAGTGGAGATTCACTAACAACAATATGTGATAAATTGACTAATGAAAATATACCAACACCAAGTATGTCTAAAGGAATGAATATAGGACAAAATAATTATCATTATGGAGTATGGTCTACAAGGACAGTAGGAGATATTTTAAAAAGTCCAAATTATATTGGAAATCTTACTCAATCAAAACAAAAGAAAGTTAGTTATAAATCTAAAAAAAGAGTTCATAACAAAAAAGATAATTGGATAATAGTAGAAAATGCTATTCCTAGAATAATTGATGATGAATTATATGAACTTGTTCAAAATATGTTTAGCAGTAATAAGAATAGAATTAAAGGTAATGGGATTACTGATAGTTTGCTTCTTAGAGGATTAATATATTGTAAAGAATGTGGACATACCTTTGGATTTAGAGCACAATATCAAGATACAAAAAAACATGGTAGAGTTTGTAGAGTATATGGTAATTGTAATTATTGGGCAAAAAGAAAAAATCAAGGAGTATGTACTCCACATAGTGTTAAGTATCACGAAATAGAAGAAGCTGTTGTTAGTGAACTTAAAAATTTATGTAATAAATATATTGATTCTAATTCTTTAGAAGATAGTTATAAAAAAGAATCTAAATTAAATGCTAAAAAAGATAAATATAATATTGAAATATTAAAATTACAAAATAGTAATAAAGTATTAAATAAAAAAATAGATGATTGTTATAATGATAAATTAGATGGAAATATAACTTTAGATATGTATAAGAGAGCATATAATAATTTTGTTAATCAAATACAAGATAATGATAATAAGATTAGAGAATACCAAAAAGAAATCTACAATATTGAAAATAATAAATTAGATAATGATAAATCGCTTATGGAAAGAATAGAAAAATTCTTGAGTATGGACAATCCAAATAGAAACTTAATAGCAAGTTTAATTGATCGGATAGAAATCACAGAAGATAATAATATAGATATATATTATAAATTTAAATTAGTTTAGAGGAAATCTAACACTTTTCTAGTATATATAATAGTAAAGGAGGAAAAATGAAGAACGAAATTGTATTATTTGAAAATCAAAATATTAAATTAGAAGTTAATATGAAAGATGAAACAGTTTGGTTATCACAACAACAAATGTCCGAATTATTTGATACTTCTAGAACAAATATTATTGAACACATTAATCATATTTATTCAGATGGTGAATTAGATAAAAATTCAACATGTCAGGATTTCCGACAAGTTCGAAAAGAAGGAAATAGAAATGTTACAAGAAGTATACCATTTTATAATCTTGATATGATTATATCAGTAGGATATAGAGTTAATAGTAAGCAAGGTATAGAATTTAGAAAATGGGCTACAAATGTTTTAAAAGACTATATGTTAAAAGGCTATGCTGTTAATCAAAAGAGATTAGAGTATTTAGAAAAGACAATTAAGTTAATTGATATAGCTGGAAGAATTGATCAAAAACTTAATGGTGATGAAGCACAAGAAATAATAAGAGTAATTAATAATTATTCAAATGCTTTAAATTTATTAGATGATTATGATCATAAGACAGTTTCAAAACCTAAAGGAACAAATAGTGATAATAAAATTAATTATACTGATTGTATGAACATTGTTAATAAACTAAGATTTAATAGTGATAGTGATTTATTTGCTTTAGAAAGAGATAAAGGACTTGAATCAATAATTGGAAATATTTATCAATCATTTAATGGACAAGATGTTTATCCTAGTATAGAAGAAAAAGCAGCTAACTTTTTATATTTAATTACAAAGAACCATACTTTTATAGATGGTAATAAAAGAATAGCCGCGACTTTATTTATATATTTTCTTGAATTTTATAATATTTTATATAAAGATGGTAAACAAGTTATTGATAATAACACATTAGTAGCAATTACATTATTAATTGCACAGTCTAATCCTAAAGAGAAAGATATACTAATAGATTTAGTAATGAATTTCTTAAATGATTAATGAAATAAAAAATATAACACAAGAAGATTTATATAAAATGATAAATGAAGATGGAAATAATGAAATAAAAGATTGGTTGGCAAAATTAGGTAAAGAAAGAATCGATGAAATATTTGATCCAGAAATTATGATGCAACGAGCATTAGATACATGGAGAAAACAAGGATATACTGAAAAAGAAATTTCAAAAATGTTAGAAGACATTTTAAAAAAATCCTTATAAAATAAGGCACTATAATAAAAAAATTAAAACTTTGGAGAGTCTTGGTAGTAACTCCGTCATTGAATAAAAGTTTTAAATTTCAAAGTAATTGGCCAAACAATAGTAGTCAATCATATTTACTTTCATCTCTTGTAAAAGATATGACTAATGATCCAAAAACTGAATTTAATGAAAAAGATAAAATGTTTATAATAAAAAATAAAGTAGATTATCCTAATAATGAAGATTTAACATACGAAAAAATATATTTTGATAAAAATAAAGATTTGAAAAAAGTAGAAGTTTATAATAATAAAGATATGATGAAAATAAAAGTTGAATTTTTAAAAATAGATTATAAAGCTTCACTTAACGATGATGATTTTAAATTAGATAATTTAATTAAAGAACCAGAATGCTCTGGAGATTGTAATGAAAACAATGAAAATAATGAAAATAATAACAATTCTACAGAAAATAAGACAACTAGTTCATTAAAAGATATAATATATCCCTTATATGTTCCTTCAAATACTTCATTAAAAAGTAAAGATGTTGTTAATACAGAAAGTGGAGAAAGGGTAATACTTACTTTTGGTGGAGATAATAGTTTTGTTTTAGTAGAAGAAACAATAAATGTGGCAGATGAATTTGAAATAATACCTGTTTATGGAGATCCTGAAATAATTAACGATTCAATCGGTGCACTATCAGCAAATTCATTATCATGGACAAGTAACAATGTTAATTATTATTTAACTGGTACAAGTCTTGCAAAAGATGACTTGATTAGTATAGCAACTTCAATGAATAATGTCGGAGTTGTAAATGCTGAAAAATAAGAGATTTCTCTTATTTTTTTTTATCTAATTTATTAAACAATAAAAGTAATATTTTTTGCTATTATAAAAGGGTTTATGATATAATACATATTAAGGGTGATATTAATGACAAAAAAAACTATGAAAGATGCAAAAGTTGATGAAAAACAATTGAAAAAATTAGCAAAAAAAGTTAATCGAACTGAAGAGCAAAAAGAAATAAAAAAATTTATATTAATTCTAGGAATTGTAATTATTTTAGTGATTGGAGTTTATTTTTTCACAAAAATTTATGTGGTTAAAGATACTAATGATAAAGATGATACAAAAACTGAAGTAACATTTAATTATAATAAAACAATACTTGGCTCACTATTTAATCGTCCTTACGATGAATATTATGTTATAGTTTTTGATAGTGAAGATTTACAAGCGAATTATTATTATAATTTAGTTTCATCTTATCAAAATAAAGCTAATGCTTCAAAAATATATATAGCTGATTTAAATGATTCAATGAATAAAAAATTCTACAATAAAGATGAAAGTAATCCACAAGCTCAAGAGGCAAGTGAATTAAAAGTAAAAGATTTAACATTAATAAAAATAAAAAATAAAAAAATCAATAGTTATCTTGAAGATGTTGATTCTATCAAAAAAGAATTAGGATTATAATCCTTGAAAATAAATTGAATTTATGATAAATTATAAAACGAATGGATGTGAAAAAACATGTTAGAAACAATTTTATTAATAGTTTCAGTATTATTAATAGCAATAGTATTGTTACAAAGTGGTAAAGCTAGTGATGCAGGTCAAATTATAACAGGTGGTGCTGATTCTTTATTTCAACAAACTAAAGAAAGAGGTATTGAATTGTTTATAAGCCGTTTGACTCTAACACTTGGTATAGTTTTCTTTATAATTTCATTTATATTGTTTATAAAATAGAAAACAAAGTGACAACTAAAAGTATAGTTGTCTTTTTTTTTCTTTAATAAAGAGTTATAATTTAATTATGATAGGTGATAGAATGAACAAAAAGGGATTTACTTTAATAGAGTTGATGGTTACGGTTGGATTGCTGGCATTAATGGGTGTCATTATTGGAGTAAATATCACATCCATCTTAAAATCAACACAAAAAAATGAGGAAGATTTTGATAAAGAGACTATTGAAAAAGCAGCATGTGTATATTATGATTCTGAATTGAATAATGAACATAGTAATGATATAACTATTGAAAAATTAATAAAATCTGGTTTATTAGACGAAAGTTATGAAAAAGAAAAAGGGACAATAACAATTACAATAACAAATGAAGGGCAAAAAAAATGTGAATATAAAAGGTGATAAAATGGAAGAAAAAATTTTAGAAATACTAGATAATGTATATGAAGCAAAATCATTAATAGAAATAAATGATATGTTGAAATTAACAAGTGCAGAAAAATTAAATGAATTACAATCTACTTTAGAAAAATTATCTGATAAATATATAATTTATAAAACGAAGAAAGAAAGATATATTTTACTAAAAAATTGTATAAATTTAAAAATTGGAAAGCTTGCATTAAATAAAAAGGGATTTGGTTTTGTTATCCTTGATAAAGAGGAAGATTTATATATTCCAGAAAATGATTTAAATGGGGCAACTCATGATGATACAGTACTTGCTGAAATAACTCGTAATGGTATAAAAAAAGAAGGAAGAATAATTAAGATTTTAAATAGAAATCTTAATGATTTAGTCGGAGAAATAATTAAGTTGGACAATGGCAATTTTGGGTTAAAACTTGATGAAACAAAAAAAGATTTAGAAATTATTATTGATAAAGAAAGCTCAAAAGATTGTGTTGAAGGACATAAAGTCGTTGTAAAAATAATTAAGGAACTAGGCAAAAAGAAATATATTGCGCAAGTTAAAAAAATTATTGGACATAAAGATGATCCAAAAGTAGATATTTTAAGTATTGCATATAAGTATAATTTTGATCCTGATTTTGGTTCTGAAGTTGAAAGAGAACTTGAAAATATACCAAATGAAGTTTCTGAAAAAGAATTAATCGGTAGAAAAGATTTGACACAGGAAATAATTTTTACAATAGATGGAGCTCATACAAAAGATATCGATGATGCAATAAGTTATGAAAAAATTGGTAATCTTCATCGTTTAGGAGTCCATATTGCAGATGTATCAAATTATGTAAAAGAAAATACCGCATTAGGTGACGCAGCATATTTAAGAGGAACATCGGCATATTTAGCAGATACTGTAATTCCTATGTTACCTCATAAACTTTCTAATGGAATATGTTCATTAAATGAAGGCGTTATAAGATTAACAATGAGCTGTGTAATGGATATAGATGATAAAGGAAAAGTTGTAAATTATGATATATTTCCATCTTATATTAAAAGTTGTAAAAAAATGACTTATGAAGATGTTAATCAAATACTTATGAATGATATAATTCCAACAGGATATGAAAAATTTGCAGATAAATTAAAACAAATGAATGAATTAGCACATATTTTACAAAAAGAAATAGCCAATCGTGGATATATTAATTTTGATCTTGATGAGGCTGAAGTTATTCAAGATGAAGATGGAGTAGCCATTGATATAGTAAAAAGAGAAAGATATGATGGTGAAAAATTAATTGAAAGTTTTATGATAGTGGCAAATGAAACAGTAGCTTCTCATATTTATAATATGGATTTACCATTTGTTTATCGTGTTCATGGTACACCAAATAGTGAAAAAATTGATGATTTTGTAAATCTAGTAAAATTAATGGGTTATAAACTTGAAACTAAAGTTGTTGATTTATCACCTAAATCAATGCAAAAATTATTAGAAAATTTAAAAGATATCCCTGAGTTTGAAATATTATCTAGTATGCTTTTAAGAAGTATGAAAAAAGCAGAATATTCTAGTGAAAATATAGGACATTTTGGTCTTGCTTCAAGAGCTTATACTCATTTTACTTCTCCAATTAGAAGATTTCCAGATTTAACTGTTCATAGATTATTGAAAAAATATTTGGTTGAAAAAGACATGTCAATGCAAACAATAAGATTTTTAGAAAATAATTTAGTAGAAATTTGTGAACATTCTTCTGAAAGAGAAGTCGGATCTATTAATGCTGAAAGAGATGTATTAGATATGAAAATGGCAGAGTACATGGAGAGTCATATTGGACAAACTTATGATGGAATTATTTCTACTGTAACGAATTTTGGCTTATTTGTTGAACTTCCTAATTTAGTTGAAGGATTAGTCCCAATAAAATCTATAAAAGGTGATTATTATAATTATATTCCAGAATTATTATCACTAGTAGGTTCAAGTACTAAAAAGACTTATAGGATAGGAGACAAGGTAAAAGTTAAATGTGTTGCGGCTTCTAAAGTAACAGCAATGATTGATTTTGAACTTGTAAGCGAGGAAGTAAAAGATGATAGAAATAAAGAATAAGAAAGCTTATTTCGATTATTTTATTGAAAATGAAATAGAAGTTGGTATTGCATTAAAAGGGACTGAAATAAAGAGTGTAAGAAAAGGGTCAGTTGATTTAAAAGATAGTTTTGTGACAATAAAAAATAATGAAGCTTTTATAATAAATATGTATATTGCAAAATATGAAGAAGGTAATATTTTTAATCATGATGAAAGAAGAAGTAGAAAATTACTTTTACACAAAAAAGAAATAAAAAAATTAAAAGAAAAAATAAATGTTGAAGGAAAAACTATAGTTCCTTTAAAATTGTATATGAAAAATGGTAAAGCAAAAATTCTTATAGCTATAGCTAAAGGTAAAAAATTATATGATAAAAGAGAAACAATTAAAAAAAGAGATTTAGAAAGAGAAAATAAATATTAAAAGGTTGAAATTAATTAACCTTTTTTTCAATTTAATGTAAAGAAAAGTAGTTATCAATAATACTTATAGCAAACTAGTGGTATAATAAAATTACATAATAAAAAAAGAGGTGCAAAATGGAAAAAAAGAAAAAGAAAACAAATAAGAAAAATTCTAAAATGCAATTTTTTAGATATTTAGCTTTAGCTTTAATATTAGTAAGTATTATTTGTATAGGTTTAATATATTTTATTAATGTGTTACCAATGGAGTACTTTCTAGTTTGTTTAGCATTATTTGCAATAATAGATATTATCATGTGTTATTTGCTGCTAGGTAGAGGATGGAAGAAAAGAATGATTGGAACATTTTTATCAATTATTCTTATAATAATTTTTACTTTAGGTATAGTATATGAACTTAATACTATTGGATTTTTAAAAAAGATTGGTAATAAAAATTATAAAACTCAAAATTATAGTGTTGTAGTTCTTAATAGTAGTAAGTATAAAAAAATAAGCGATATAAAAGATGAAGATGTTGGAATATTAACAAAAAATGCTACTGAAGGTTTACCAGAAGCTGTATCATATTTAAATAAAAAAGTAAAAGTGACTTATAGTGAAAAAGAAGATGTTGGACAATTAGAACGAGATTTATTAGATAAAAATTTAAGTGTTATTTTACTCGAAGATACATATTTAGAGATTGCAAAAGAAGAAAATGAAAATTTTGCAAGTAATACTAAAGTTATTTATAAATTCTCAATAGATATTGCTACTAAAGATATGGCAAAAGATGTTGATATTACAAAGAAACCGTTCAATGTGTTTATAGCTGGAATCGATACATATGGCAAAATTAGCAGTGTATCAAGAAGTGATGTCAATATGGTTGTAACAGTAAATCCAAATACACACAAGATATTATTAACTTCAATACCTAGAGATTATTATGTAAATTTATATGGTATTACTTCTTATAAAGATAAATTAACTCATGCTGGAATACATGGTATTGATATGTCAGTTAAAACAGTAGAAGATTTACTTGAATGTGATATTAATTATTATTTTAAAGTTAATTTTTCTTCTTTAATTAACATAGTAGATGCAATAGGTGGAATCGAAGTTGATAGTCCATATACATTTAGTACATATGATAATAAATATACGTTTAGAAAAGGAATAAATAAACTTAATGGAGAAAAAGCATTATATTTCGTTAGAGAAAGAAAAGCCTTTAAAGCAGGTGATAGAACAAGAAATCAAAATCAACAATTAGTTCTTACTGCCATTATTAATAAAGTAATATCTCCAACACTTCTTACAAAATATAATTCTATTTTAAATTCAGTTGAAAAAAGTTTTGTTACTAATTTGGAAAATGATAATATTACTAAATTTGTAAAAAAACAAATAAAAACTAATGATAAGTGGACAATAGAATCTATTAATTTAGATGGAACAGATGCTTTTGATTATACATATTCATATAAGTCTGCTAAATCTTATGTTATGCAACCAGATGAAGAAAGTGTAAAAAATGCTAAAAATAAAATAAATGAAATAATTAATGAAAAAGAAGAGTAATCTTCTTTTTTTAAAGTTTTGTCTAGTTTTGTCGAATCTATTTAAATTTATTTTGAATAGTAGTATAGTACTAATACAAAGGTGATAAAATGTTAAAAATGGATATGGAGTATAATCATGGAGTCTTATTTGTTAGACTTGATGGAATTTTAAATCGCAGTACTTCTTATAAATTAAATAACTATTTAGTACCTGTTATTTTAAAGCATAAGATTAAGTTTTTAGTATATAATTGTTTTCTTCTAGAAAGCATTGACGAATGTGGACTAGATGCACTATTAAATACTAAATGTGCAGTTAAAACTAATAAAGGTAAATTATATGTTTGTGAAGTTCCAAATGAATATGTAAAACCTTTTAAAAAAGCTGGTTTAAAAGAAACCAGCAGTGAATTAACCGCTTTAAACATTTTAAAAATTTAGGAGGAACAATGACAACACTGGAAATTATAAATCTTAATTCATCATTAATTCATAAAATTGCTAATAAATTTTATGGAACTGATAAAGAAGATTTATATCAAGTGGGGGTTATTGGAGTTTTAAAAGCTTATCATAATTATCAAAAAAATGGTACCACTAAATTTTCAACGTATGCATACGATTATATCTTTGGTGAGATGTATAACTTAGTTAGTAAATCTAATTATTATAAAGTAAGTAAAGACCTTATAAGGCTTTATAAAAAATTAGAAGTAACTAGATATACACTTGCACAAAGTATGGGTAAAATTCCAAATAATTTAGAACTATCCAAGTATTTAAACATTGAATTATCTTTGGTAGAAAGTGCAACGAATATTGGAAATACAGTAAGTTTAGATGAAGATAATGAAAACAGTAGAAATTGGTCTGAAACTTTATCAAAAGAAGAAAGTATTTCACAAGATGATAAGTTAATTCTAGAAGAGAGTATAAATCAATTAAATGATGAAGAAAAACAGATAATCAAATTGAGATATTATAATGATTTATCTCAACAAGAAACAGCCAAAATCTTATCATTATCTCAAGCTAAGGTTTCCAGATATGAAAAAAGAAGTATAGAAAAAATGAGATCATTTAATAATGTGACGTAAAAAAAACAACAAATTGTTGTTTTTTTTAATAATCTAAATCGTAATCGTAGTCATAATCATAGTCATAGTCATAATCGTAATCATAGTCATAATCGTAATCATAGTCATTATTGTTACTAGGCATCAAATCTTCAATTAAGTCATAAAGATTAGACTCTTGCATTTTTTCTAACACTTTAGATATTTTTTCTAAATCTGATGAACTCATAGAGCTTGATTTAACTGCTTTTGATGTATTAATATCTGCTATTTTTGCACCAATTACTAATTCATAAGTAGATTTGATTTTAAAATCATAATCATCATAATTAATTGAAAAACTTAAAGTTCCTTCAAAATTATTCTTCTTTGTTTCTTTAGCAGTAAAAGTTACGTTACCTTTTATTTTTTCATCATCTTGTTTAATTGTATAATCAATATTAATTTCTTCTTCGTTATATTCTTTTACTTCAAAAATAATACTGTTTTCATCATCTTTTGCATAAATTTCAGTTACATCTTTATTAACGATGAAACCAAATTTAGAATCTTCAGATACTAGTTCTAATTTAACTAATTTGTTTGTTAAACCTTTAGTATAAATAGCAATAGTACCAATATCGTCATAATCTTCATCTTTTAATTCTTCTAATGAATCTTTAATGTCATCCACATCTTTATCCGATAAATCACTTAATTTTTCTAATAGCTTTTCATTATCTAAAGTATTTTCAATGAATGAATCCATAAAGTCTTTAGTATTTTCTTTATTTAATTTATAAGAAATTTTTGTGACTTTTTGTTCTTTACCATCTAATTTAATAGTATCAGATGTTTTATTCAACTTATCCATATCTATAGATTTTAATAAAATATCTTTAAATTCTTTGACAATATAATTTATATCATCTTTATCTAAATCATTATCACTTTCTATTTTAAAGATATCATCAAAATCAAAATCTTGCGAATCAATATTAATAATTTTATCATAATCATCTTTTAATGAAACATAAGCTTTGTTATCAATAAAATATAATATTGCATCAATAATTTTTTCTTTTTTTTCGGTTAAAGATAAACCAGCTTCCATTTTTTTGTTTTCATAATCTAAACCAAGAGTATAACCAAACTTTTCATCTTTTAAATCTTCAAATCCATCGATGTCTGTATCAATAGTTAAATCACCACTGATTAACATAGTATCTTTTTCTATGTCAAAATCATTTGAATTATTTAACATGTTATCAACTTTATTGTAAGCTGAATTAATTAATTTTGTTACAATAGTACTTGGTTTACTAAAGTAATAATAAAAACCTCCTGCTAGAATTAATAAAATAACTAAAACTACAGCAATTATAGAAATAATTTTATTATTATTTTTTGGGGTATTTTCAATAGTAGCATTATTACTGTATTGTTCAGTCGTATCATTGTGTTGTTCAATAGTTGTTGCATTTGTTGTTTCCATATTTTCAGAAACTTTGTTTTCGTCTTCTTGAGACATAATTCTTTCACACTTCTTTCTAAATTAATTATATCAAAATAATTTATGAAGTAAAACAAAAGTACAAATTTTTTTTTATAATTTACGTAATATATAGTGGTGAACCAAATGAAAAGGATTAAATTGACTGAATATAATGCTTCTTTGGGAACTTTAATTGATATTGAAGATCAATATACTTATTCTAAAAAACATCATAAAGATAGCATAAATATTCCTTATCAAAAACTAATTTACAATTATAAAACATTGCTTGATAAAAATAAACCTTATTTTATTGTATGTAATGGTGGTTTTAAAAGTAAAAAAATCGTAAATATTTTAGAATTTTACGGATATAATGTCACTCAAGTTTATAATGAGTGATTTTTTTCTGATTTTGATTTATAATAATAAATGAGTGATGATATAATGATAGGAATATTTCATACGATTAATGATTTTATTAATTCAATGATTAATTATTTAGGAGTAGCTGGTCCAATATTAGGATGTATACTAATAATACTAGAATCAATTTTACCGATACTTCCTTTATGTGTATTTATTACATTAAATTGTATATCTTTTGGTTACATAGTTGGTTATATAATTTCTTGGATATTTACATGTTTAGGTTGTCTTTTATCATTTAAAATATTTGAGAAAAAATTTAAAAATTGGTTTGATAAAAATATAAGAGTGATTAATGGTGCTAATAAAATTATGAAAGTTGTAGAAAAGTGTAGTGTTTCAGAACTTGCAATGATTGTAGCAGTACCATTTACTCCTGCATTTTTAGTTAATATTGCTGCTGGATTATCTAAAATGAATGTAAAAAAATTTATGGCAGGAATTTGTATTGGAAAATTATTTATGGTCTATTTTTGGGCTTTTATCGGAACTAATTTAATTCAAAGTTTAACCAATCCAATAATTATTGTTAAAGTTATTTTTATGTTGATAATTGCGTATGTGATGAGTAAAATTGTTACAAAGAAATTTAATTTATAGGAGGAAAAAATGGAGTATGTAGTAATAGTTCTTTTAGTATTAATATTAATTTTGTTAGTTGTGTTATTAACACGTAAAAAAGATGATAGTTTGATGATTGAAAGACTAGGTAGGTTTGAAACTGATATAACAAAAGAAGTAGGAAGTTTTAAACTAGATTTTAGTAAAGATTTAAGAAATGATTTTGAAAGATTAAATGAAAAGATAGAACAAAAACTAAATTTGATAAATGATAAAGTTAATGAAAGAATTGATCAAAATTTTGAAAAAACAAATAAGACATTTAATAGTATTATTGAAAGATTGTCAAAAATTGATGAAGCACAGAAAAAAATAGATGGATTATCTAGTGAAATAGTGTCTCTTCAAAGTGTATTAACTGACAAAAAAACAAGAGGAATTTTTGGAGAAGTTAACTTAAATTATATTTTAACAAGTGTTTTTGGCGAAAAAAATACAGGAATATATGATATTCAACATAAGATGTCTAATGGATTTATTGCTGATGCAATTTTATATGCACCATCTCCACTTGGAACAATATGTATAGATTCCAAATTTCCGTTAGAAAACTATCAAAAAATGACTGATAAAACGTTATCAAAAGAACAAAGAGATTTAGCTTTAAAACAATTTAAATTAGACGTAAAAAAACATGTTGATGCAATAAGTAGTAAATATATAGTTTTAGGTGAAACATCAAACGAAGCTATAATGTTTTTACCCGCAGAAGCTATATTTGCAGAGATAAATGCTTATCATCCTGATTTAATAGAATATGCTTATAATAAAAGTGTATGGATTACAAGTCCGACCACTTTAATGAGTACTTTAACTACTATTAGTATGATATTAAAAAATATGGAAAGAGATAAATATGCAAAAGTTATCCATGAAGAATTAAATAAACTGTCTATAGAGTTTGCTAAATATAAAGAAAGATGGGATAAGTTATCTAGAAGTATAGATACAGTTAGCAAGGATGTAAAAGAAATACATATAACTACGCAAAAAATTACTAATAGATTTAATTCAATAAATAGTGTCGAAGTTGATAAGTTAACAACTAAAGAAAAATAAAAAAGAGGTTATTAAAAATAACTTCTTTTAATATTCCTTTATATATAAGTCATAATACTCATCATAAGTAATATTTAAATCATGTACTTTCGTAGCGTGTTGTTCACCAATATATCTTAAATGCCATGGCTCTTCTTGATAACCAGTTATATTTTCATTATCCTTGGTATATCTTATAATAAAACCATATTTGTATGAATTTTCTTTAAGCCAATTGTAATGTTTATTTATTAACTCTGAATATCCAGTACTTTTAATATCAACAGCAAGTCCTGTTTGATGTTCAGAATATCCAGCTCTAGCTGAATATGTATCAGCATTTTTTACTCCATCATAACTTACGTAACGATTATAAATAATTTTTTGTGATTCATATGAACGATAAGCACTATAAGGGTAGAATGAAACTCCTTGTGTTAAACCATATGCTTGTAATTTATCAAAACTTTCTGCAGCTTCTTTGCGCATTTTATATGCTGAACTATAGCTTAATGCAGTTAAATCACTTGGTACGTAATTACTACTTAATTTGTTAAACTTATTAACAAGAACAGTAATTTCATCAGGATTTTTAATATCTACATATTCACTATAAAATTCTTTATCAAGATTTAAATTAACTTTTGTAATAATATCATTGTATTCTAAATCTTGATTTAAAACTTTATAGCTTTCATATCTTTTAATATTATCTATATTAAAGTTTTTATAATCTACATAATTTTTTAAATCTTGATAAGGAAGTTCTATTAATTTTTTTATATTATTATCACTTAACTTTCCCAATATATTATTTATTTCTTCTGTAGAATAGTTTTTATATTGAAGCGTAGTTACGATATCATCATAATCTTCAATTTCACGGTAAATAATATCTTCCTTTGGTTCATTAACTGGGGATGAATCTTGTTTATTGTTTTTATAATAATATGTTGTATAAACAAGAGTATAAACTATTACAAATATTCCAACTAAAGAAAAAAATAATTTTTTATTCATAACATCACATCTTTCTAAGAATATTGTAACAGCATTTTATGTATTTTAATATATCATATTTAAAATTTTACATTATTTAACTATTAAAAATATATTTTTTAAAATTTTACATATCATTTATTAGAGGTGTTTATGTGAAAAAGATATTATTTATAATACTATGTATTTTTACATTTGTATTAAAAGCTAGTGCTCAAGAAAATTTAGCACCCAATTCTAAAAGTGCAATATTACTTGAAACATCAACTGGAAAAATTATTTATGAAAATAATTCTCATGAAAAACTTGCTCCAGCTTCAATGACTAAAATAATGAGTATGCTATTAATTATGGAGACAATTGATAATAATAAATTATCATTTGAAGATGATGTTTTAATAAGTCAAAATGCAGCAGATATGGGTGGTTCTCAAGTTTTTTTAGAAGCAGGAGAAACTTATAAAGTTAAAGATTTACTTAAAGGAATAGCAATAGCATCCGGTAATGATGCTGTAGTAGCTATGGCTGAAAAAGTTGGAGGAACAGTAGAAAATTTTGTTAAAATGATGAATGATAAAGCTGCAGAACTTGGCCTAAAAGACACTGTATTTAAAAATCCACATGGACTTGATACAGAGGGACATTATTCAAGTGCTTATGATATGGCTATGATGGCAAAAGAATTGTTAAAACATGAAAAAATATTAGAATATACAAGCATCTATGAAGATTATTTGAAGAAACCTGATGGATCTTCAACATGGTTAGTAAATACTAACAGATTAGTAAGATTCTATGATGGAGTAGATGGACTTAAAACAGGGTTTACATCTAGCGCTAAATATTGTGTTACTACAACAGCCAAAAAAAGTAATATGCGTTTGTTATCAGTGGTTATGGGAGTAGAAACAAGTGATTTAAGAAGTAAAGATACTACAAATTTATTAAATTATGGTTTTAATACTTATAAATTAGAAATGATAATGAAAAAGAGTAAAGTATTAGGTAATGTTAAAATTGAAAAAGGAAAGATTGATAATGTAGATTTAGTTTTAACAAGTGATGCAACTTTATTAAAAAAAATAAATGATAAAGATACAGATTATTTTGTTAATTTAAAAGTAGATAAAATAAAAGCACCCGTAAAAGTTAAAGATGTAGTAGGAAAAGCCGAAATTATGGACAATGATGGAAAATTAATTATGGAAAAAGATGTTACGGTCGTAAAAAATATTGAAAAAGCTAACTATTTTGATTATTTTAAGAAAAATTTAAAAGTCATAACAACTGGAATTTAAAGTCACTTTTATATAAAGCGACTTTATTTTTGGAATTAAAAGCTATATTTTTTCCATATTATTAATAGGTGATTATATAATGAATAAGAAAATTTTAAAAATAATAGGGGTTATTATAGCATTCATATTATGTTTTCCATTACATTTTTTATATGATAAATTTCCATGCTTTTTAACAAGTATTTTTGCCCCAGTTAATGAAAGTATTTGGGAACATATGAAATTATTGTTTGGAAGTATTATAGTATCAGGAATTATTCAAAAATTAATTATTATCTACAGAAAAGAAAAAATAAATAATATATGTTTTTCTAATTTCATCGGTGCTTTATTATCCATTCCAATATTTCTAATTTTATTTTTGCCAATTTATTTTATTATAGGAAAAAATTTTATAATAACAATAAGTATTATGCTTTTAACAATTATATTAGCCGAGATAATTTCTTATAAAATAATGAACCAAAAAGATTTTAAAATGGAAAATAAAACGATTATTTTTGTAATAATTATTTATTCTATATTTACATTACTCACATATTTTCCTTTAAAAAATGTACTGTTTATCGACCCGACAAATAGTACATATGGCATAAGGTAAAAATTTAAATTTCTCTACACTAAAAATTATTAAATAAATAAATTTAATGTTATAATAATTATTAGAAATTGTTAGAGGTGTTTAGATGAACTTTGATTGTTTAAATAAAATGATTAAATATATTGAAGACAATCTTGAAAATGAAATAGATTTTAATGAGCTTAGTAAAATAGCTAAGAGCAATATATTTATATTAGAACGAATTTTTATGTTTTTAACTAATATGACAATAAATGAGTATATAAAAAAAAGAAGATTAAGTAAAGCATTTGAAGAAATAAGAAATACAGACCATAAAATAATAGATATTGCTTTTAAATATCAATATAATTCTGCTTCATCTTTTAATAGAGCATTTAAACAGTTATTTAACATAACTCCAACTGAGTGCAGAAAAGGTCTAGGAAAATATAAGATAATACCTATAGAATACTTTGAAAATAATAAAAATAATTATGATTTTGATTATGAAATAAAGAAAATAAATTCAATTACTTTATATTGTTATCATATATCTTCAAAAAACTATTCTGATTTATTATATGAAATAAAGAAATTGTATAAAAAAATCAAAAAAAATGGTCGTTATAAAGAATTAAATGAAATTGGCATGTTTGGAATATTTTATAAAAATGAAATTTCATATAATTATTATTTAGGTTCTATGAAATATTTTTCAAACTTAGAAAAATATGAAATAAAAGCAAATAAATATGCTATATTTAAACTTGATTCAAGAAGACAAAATGATATAGTTAATTTGGAAAAAAAAATAAATAAGCAATGGATACCAGCAACAAATTATGAAATTAAAAACAATCTTAAAATTGAGTTTTATCAAGATGATAGTTGCTCTATATATGTTCCTATAAAATAATCCTTGACAATTTTAATATTTAAAAAGTAAAGAAACGCATTTTAAAATATTTTATAATCACATTGGTGGTTCATATGTTTAAAAGAAATATTAAAATTACAAAAGATTATTTTTCATTAGTAAAGTTTAAAAACAAATATTTAATAACATTTATAATAATTGATTTAATTAATGTATTAGTAAGTTTATTAGTGCCATATTTTGCTTCGCTTATAGTAGAAAATGTAACTAAGGGACTATATAATATATCATTTATTTGCGTCACCATGTTAGGATTAACTCATTTATTTAATAAAATTGGTTCATATTGCACAAATTGGTGTTATGCAAATTTTTTTAAAGATGCTTATGTAGAAGTTCATTCAACACTAGTAAATAGTATTTATAATTTTGATGAAGAGTATTCAAAGAAAATTCCAATAGGAAAAATAATAAATTCATCAAATTCAGATATAATTAATATTGCTGAAATCCCATCATTTATAATTGAATTATCTATTGAATTGGTAAAATTAATAATTATATATTTTGTATTTGCTAAACAAAGTATTTTAGTAGCATTATATGTAATTTGTATAGATGCAATATATTATAACTTTGCAAGAAAGTGTAATAACAAAAATGCTTATTATTTAAAAAAACAAAGAAATTACGCAGATAAGATTACAGGAATGTTATCCCAAATTTTAACTGGACTTAAAGATATAAAAAGTTTTGGAATCAATGAAAAATTAAATAATAAATTAGATGGTTATAGAAAAAGATGGCAAGAAAATTATTTTTTAAAAAGAAAATACTATTTTACAAGAAAAACATTGGTAGGTTTAATAATCGACTTTGGAAAAATAATCTTATATTTTCTTTTAATAATTCTTGTTTTAAAACATAAAATCCAAATAGCAATATT
Organism: Bacilli bacterium; assembly: GCA_016297695.1. Taxonomy (GTDB): domain Bacteria; phylum Bacillota_I; class Bacilli_A; order RF39; family UBA660; genus RUG14121. Next base: position 6,202 of record JAEDGC010000021.1, on the reverse strand, counting down.
TTTATTACTTATTTCATATTATGATAAAGCAAAAGATTCAATTAATGATATAATGGGTTTTGATGTTTCAATTATGGAAGAATCTGTTTCTTTGTATAGAATAACAGAAATTATTAACTATGGAAATAATGCATTAAAATTAGACGGATTAGTACATAACGATGATATTGTTGGTCAAGTTGATTTTAAAAATGTATCATTTAAATATAATAAAGTTCCAATATTAAAAAATATTTCCTTTACTGCTCATCCAAATCAAGTAACAACAATTGTAGGTAAAACAGGTAGTGGAAAAACGACAATATTTAATCTTCTTCTAAGGTTGTATAAAGTAGACAGTGGTCAAGTATTAATAGATGATTTAAGTATTTATGATTATTCCAAAGATGTATATAATTCAAATATTAGTGTTGTAAATCAAAAGACTTTTATTTTCAATATGAGTATAAGAGCAAATTTATCGCTTATTGATTCAAATAAAAAAAGACAAATTAATGCTTGTAAAAGGGTTGGAATTCATGATTTTATAATGTCTTTACCTGATGGCTATAACACGATTTTAAAAGAAGATGCAACTAATATAAGCGGAGGACAAAAGCAATTATTATCTTTGGCAAGAGCACTTTTAACAACTTCTGAGATAATATTATTAGATGAAGTTACCTCTTCATTAGATCCGAATACTACCAATAAAATCATTAATTTATTAGATGATTTAAAAACAGACCATACACTTATTATTATTACACATAATAAAGATTTAATGAAAGTATCTGATAGTTTAATCGTTTTAAATAGTGGTAAAATTGAATGTATTGGTAAACATGATGATTTAATAAAAAATAATGATTTCTATAAAAAATTAAATGCAATAATAGAATAGTTATTGCATTTTTAATGTGAAAACAAATTTAACTTTATAGTTAATTATTATTTTACTTTTATTATGGTTGTTATTTGTGACTTTAATATGCTTATCGTAATAAAAAAATGACACTCATTCGCTAGAATAAGTGTCTAATCAATATTAATTGGGTAGACATTCAACTTGACGAAACTGAATATTTCCCTTTTTTATTTTATGCAAGTTTCCTTGACATATTCATGATAACATAAAAACGACTTTTTTGCAAGTCGTTTTAATTTTATACTCTAAAAAAACTTTCAGCTGTTTGCTTGTTTTATAAATCTATTTATTATATAATTTTAACAGGAACATTTGATGTGAGTGTCGTCCTCCAATCTTGAGAAAGAAAGGAGGTAGATAGAGATGAAAACTAAGACTTTTATAATAAAAGTTCTAAAGCTCATTGCTATCATTTTGTTACTTTCAACCTTACTTGTGTTAGCAATAAAAAAATAGACACTCTTCAGCATGAGTGTCAAGTCTATTAAATTAGAGGCGACATTCACTTGCAAGATTGAATGTTCCTCTTTTTTATTTTATGCAATTTTCCTTGCTAAATACATAATAACATCAAAATGACTTTTTTTCAAGTCGTTTTGATTTATATTATACTCGAAAAGTTCGAGTTTCCTATCAATCTGGTGCCGACGACGTAGAGGTCTACAACTTTTTTCGACAATAACGATTCATATGAATCAATCTATATAAATTATAACAAATCATAATAATATGAGCAATAATTTTATTATAAATAACTTTAAAATTTTATTATAAATAACTTTAAAAGGTATATTTATATTATTTATTTTTTATTTTAACTTTTTGTGATACCAAATTTAAAACAGATGTAATTGATGGATTGTTTTTATAAATTTTTTCCAAACTTTGATTAATAGACATTACTTCATAACAAACTTTTTTTTGACTAGATTTATATCTTTTAGTACTATCAAAATCAACCCTATTAATAGCACTTTTTATTATTTCAAAATAATATAATTGTTCACCATCTGAACTTGAATTTAAATAATTGTATACAAAATATATAAAAGAATCATTACCATTGTTAAGTATATTCCAATCAATTAATTCATTATTAAATACTATCATATTTACACTATATAAATCACTAGAATTAGGTAGCATAGTAAATAATGGCTCGCTCGATACTCCAATATTCCAATTTGGATCATATAATCCATTTTCTATAATATACTTATAAATATTTTTTAATATTTCATCATTATAATCTAATACTTTTCTTTTTTTAGAATCTAAAATTGTAAACACTAATAATCTTACTAATTCTATATCTCTTATTATTTCAACATTTTTTACATATTCTCCAATTATTGATATTAATTCATTTATATTATTAATGTTGTATTTATTATAAATATTTTGAATATTACTATTACACTCTTCAATTTTGTCTTTTTGTTCTAAATTTTTATAATATAATTTATAGTATGATATTTGATATATTTTATTTATATCATTTAATAATATTTTTAAATCATTCATAAAATCACCTAATTGGTTATTTATTATACACGAAAAAAAGATATATTCCTATACCTTTCATTATTTTTTATTTGAAACTAATTTTTTAACTGGTCCTTGTTCTTCTTTATTTTTACTATTTGTTATTATATTAAAACAAATATTATCTAGCGAAATTACTTGACCATTTTTAGTTACTGCATATATTCCTTGTCTTAATTGTTCATCTGAAATACTAGGAACAAAATAATTAAGTGTGTTTTTATATTGATCATAATTATCATACACATGAGCAATATTGTCTTCACATTCTAAATCTAAATGAAAAGGAATAGAGTTATTAACTTTTATACCATTTGTTAATAATTCAAGTTTAGTTTTTAAATCTAAATTTCGTGATAGATGAATTGGTGTAATGCATCCATATACTTGTATCATAAATCTTTTTTCTTCGATATTAAAATGTTGCTTATTATCATTTTTTTTGCCAACTTTATATGAAGTTCCTCCTGACATCATAACACTTGTTCCTTTTTTTACTTTTACAGGAAATGATGAATCTCCACCATTAATCCACACTGTTTTGTTTCTATCAAGCATAATAATACCTCCTTTAATTCGTTAATCTATTATACACCAAAAAAAGGTATATTCCTATACCTTATTATTTTTTATTATTTGGAACTAATTTCTTAACTGGTCCTTGTTCTTCTATTATCCCAATCATTTCTTTTGGTTTAATAGCACCATGAAAAGTTTTAGTATCTCTATTTGAGGTTTCAAATTTACTAATAAATATTTTAGGATCAATGTCTTGGAAAGTTATATCATTTTCACAATTTATTTTTTTCACAGTCTCAACTAAAGATTCATTTGGAAAACTATTTTCTCCATTTATAGCACTCATAATTTGTTTTTTATATGATTGTATTGTCTCAAAAATTACTTCAGTATAAGCAAATGCTTTTTCATATTCAAAGCCTTGTAAAACAAGCTTTTCAGCAGTAATATATTTTAATCTTATAATTTCACTTTCATTTTCTTCCAACATACAATTATTATTCTTAAATAGATTATTATATGTTTTAACCAAATTTTCTATACTAAAAGGTTCTTTTTTGAATTTATCTAATGCATTTTCTATATCAATTTTACTTAAATTATTTCTAATATCTCTATATTGCAAATTTCGCTTTGCATCTTCAATAATAAAATTCACACTTAATAATGAAAAATCATTTTGCTTCATCAAATCATAAATATAATCACCATTTATTTGCGTTGGAATCCATTTATCTTGAGTTGCATCGATTTCATATATTTCAATAACATTTGGTAATTCAGTTATAATCACTTTAAATGATTTTGGGTTATCAAAATAAAATGAATCTAATTCTCTATCAAAATACATTTTCACATTTCTATCTAAAATATTTAAATCTACCCTTAAATCTCTAATTTTGTCATTCATTTGAGAATAAAATTCACTAAAAATTTCTTCAGGATCACAATATTCCGGCTCTTTTCCAATTCTACTAGCTTCGCATAAATATGCTTCTTCTTGTAAACTCAAACCTGCTCTTAACTCACTAACATCATAAGAAAAATCACCTAATTCAATTTCTTCATCTCTTATTATTGCTACTTCATTTTTATTTATAATCCTTAAATCTACAATATCTGCCTTGCCATCTCTATAAAAAAGCATATTTTCTAAAGTATCTAAATATTCTTCACTCAAATCAACATTAATTTCTTTTAATTTGTCTCTTAATGCCATTTCTAATCTTTTTACTTGTTTTTTATCAATCATTTCATGTAATTCAATAATTTTATTTAAATCATTTGGATTTAAATTTGCAGAATTCATGATTTTACTAATAAGTTCATTAACTTGTTTTTCCATATATCCACCTCTTATTTTCTGTACTTTAAATTTCTAAATAGATATAATGTCTTATTTCCATTTTTATCTATTTCTATATGTTCTACATCAATTCCAACAGCTGCTTCACATTCTTTTCTCGCTTGATTATACGTATAATCATCCATAAGTGGTTGTTCTAAATTATCTGTATCCGAAAAAAAACTTTCTTGTTCTTGTTGTAAACCTTATAAAAGAGTTTCTAAATTTTCAACATTATTAAAATCATTCATACAAAACCTCCTGAAAACCTTGCCTTCTATTATATCATGCATTTATATATATTTTACCATAAATTTGCTAATTTTTATAATTCAAAATCATCATTTCTATTTTTATTTCTATAATTATTTTGAATCTTATCTATGTCTTTATCATTTAATATATCTTTATAATATAAATCATCAATAAATTCTTCATATTTTTCATCGTTAGAGAAAAATTTATTTTGTAAGAACATTATAAATTTATCCCATAATTTTTTTAAATTATTAACCATTTCTTGGAGTTTATCAACTTTATCTTCTAAATCATCAATCTTATCATTTTGATTTTTTATAATAGTATTTAATCTTTCTATTTCGTCATCTCTAATGCTTACTTTGCGTTCTAATATATCAACTTCGTTTTTATGCTGTTTTAAATCATTCTCATATTTATTTAATATTGAATCAACTTTATTTGACTCTCTTATATCACTAGTTGTTGATTTTGTTAAATCTAAATATTCTTTTATTTCTTCAACTTGTGATTTTGAAATTATAAAATTATCTTTATTTAATTTACTTACTTTTAAATTATCAATCATATTGTTTATTTCATTTGTATTATTAGATAATTTATCAGTCTTTCGATTTAACTTATCTAAATGTTCTTTATATTTTTTCTTTTCTTTTTTTACATTTGTATAATTTTTCATATTCAAAACATTTATATCTTCGTTTCTTCCTTGTTCTTTTATTTTTAAAGTACAATTTGATTCATATACTTTATTGAATGAAACAATACAATGATCTCTCATTTTATCTTGTATCATTGTTAAAGTTTCTTTTGTAAATATAGTTGATTTTCCAACTTGTCTTTCTAATCCTCTTTTACAATTATCTTTAAAAGGTACTCCAATAATATGAAGATGTGGAGATAATTCATCAAAATGTATAGTAGCATTTGCTACTTTAAAATTTGGTACTATCAATTCTAATACTTCAACTTGTTCTTTAAATACTTTCTCCATTTTCACTTTTTCATTTAAACTTACATTTGACCAAAAATCTAAATCTCCAAGTTCGATAATAATTTCACATGCTAAATCATGTTCTTTATCATTTGATATATGACTAAAATAGTCTTTTATTTTTCTATCAGTTCTTGTTTGTTTAGAATTATATTTTTCTAGTGATTCATCAAATAATTCATGATATAAATTTCTTGTATCTTCTACTAGAGAAGAAGACCCTTTTATAACTTGTATTAAATTTGTATCATTATCATACTTTCTTAAATTATGTTTATCTGCTTTTGATAATTGCTGTAAGTTTTGAATGGCATTATTACTATATGATGTTGTATTACTATTATTTATTTTTGCTTGTTTCTTTGCATTTTTAGTTTTATTTTTATCATTACCTAAATGAAATGAATAAGATAACTCCATGTTTTACCTCCTTGAAATAGGAATTTTTCTTTTGTGTCAAAAGTCCTAACCCCCTATAACTTTCGACATACTATCAAAAGTTGGGGGCTAAGGTTTTACCTTAGAAACCTAATTATCTATCTCTACTTACAAAATTACTTAGGTAATTTCATAACGTACCACGATAATTATTAAATATAAAAATTAAATACTATTTATTTTTTATATTTATGAA
>JAEDGC010000079.1 GCA_016297695.1 Bacilli bacterium | reverse complement strand
TTACTAATTAATAAAACATAATTAATGAGACATTTTTACTAATTAGTCACAAAAAAATAAATACATAATTTGACATTTTATTCTAGATTAATAAATTAAAATATAATTGTGGTGATAAAATGGCAAGAAAATTTAAAACTAAAAAAAATAATTCATTATTTTTTTTAAAAATTTTGTTATTTATTATAATTGTTTTGGCTGTTGTAGTATTAACTTTTAATAAACTATACAATTATATAACAAAAAATATAGATGAAAATGAAGTTATTGATATTATCTTAAATAATGATTCTAAAAAAATTGAAAGTATATTTTCAACTAATGGAATTAATTTTATTGTCAATTATACATTGGGAATTAATTTAGAAAAAAATAATTTAAAAAAAGAAAATAAAAATACTGAAATTACTGAAAAACCTGTTAATAACGAAGATAACGAAGATTATGAAAATCCAATAATATACATATATAATACTCATCAAACTGAAGAATATAGAAAAATTAATACAAATGAATATAATATTGCTCCCACAGTTTTTCATGCTAGTTTAATTTTGCAAAATAAGCTAAGTGAACTAGGTATTAAATCAATTGTAGAGAAAAATAATATTCAAGAAATTTTAAATATTAATGGTTGGAGTTATAGATATTCATATAAAGCTTCAAAAATGCTAGCTGAAGATGCTTTGGCTAAAAATCCTACAATTACTTATACTATTGATTTACATAGGGATTCAATTCCTGAAAATTTAAGCAAGATTACTATTGATAATAAAGATTATGCCAAAATAATGTTAGTTTTAGGAAGTGGACATTCTGGCTATGAAAGAAATTTAGAATTTGCAAATAGAATTAATAATTATCTTAAAGAATTTGATCCAAGAATAACAAGGGGTATTGATATTAAAACAAACTCTGGAATATATAATCAAGATATTTCTAGTAATGCGGTATTAATTGAGGTTGGTGGACAATATAATGATATAAATAGCGTAAAAAATTCGTTGGAATTACTTGCAAGTATATATAAAAGAATTGTAGATGAAGATAATGAAAAAAAAGAAACATAATCCAGTTTTGACAATATTATTTATTTTATTTATTGTTTATTTAAGTCTTTTCATAGCTGGCGAAAGTGGATATTATGAAAAACAAGTTAATGAAAAAATAATACTTACAGAGGAAAATATTAGAAAATTTGAAGATGATGTAAAAAACAATAGAGAAATAAATTTAGATAACTATACTAATAATATTAATAAAGATTATTCTTGTTTTGCTAGTAATGCCGGGGATAGTTTTTCAAATTTTGTTGAAAATCTATTTACAAAAGAACTAGGTAAAATGGGTAAAATATTAAAAAAAATGTTTTCGTAAAATCTTTTTTAAGGTATAATAATCTTGGTGATGCTTAAAATGAAGCAAGAAAATATAAGAAATTTTTCAATAATAGCACATATTGATCACGGAAAAAGTACACTAGCTGATCGAATATTAGAACTTACAGGTAGTGTAGATAAAAGAGAAATGAAAGATCAACTTTTAGATAATATGGATCTTGAACGTGAACGTGGTATAACAATTAAACTTAATGCAGTTAGATTAAATTATAAATATAAAAATGAAGAATATATATTAAATCTTATAGATACTCCCGGGCATGTAGATTTTACTTATGAAGTTTCAAGAAGTTTGGCAGCTTGTGAAGGAGCGATTTTAGTAGTAGATGCAGCTCAAGGAATTGAAGCTCAAACCTTAGCTAATTTATATTTAGCTTTAGAAAATGATCTGACTATTATTCCAGTTATTAATAAAATAGATTTACCAAATGCCAATGTTTCAAGAGTAAAAGAAGAATTAAAAAACGTTTTAGGTTTTAAAGATGAAGAAATATTATTATGTAGTGGTAAAACAGGAGAAGGGGTAAAAGAATTAATTGAAGCTGTTATAGATAGAATTAATCCACCTAAGATTGAAAATGACAAACCAACTAGAGCTTTAATATTTGATAGTTATTTTGATTCATATAAAGGTGTTGTAGCTTTAGTTAAAATTGTAGATGGTAAAATAAAAGTTAAAGATACTATTAAAATGATGGCAAGTAATAAAGAATTTGAAGTGGTAGAACTTGGATTTCATACACCTAAAGATGTACATAAAAAAGAACTTATTTCAGGAGAGGTTGGATATATTACTGCTGCTATTAAAGATATAACATCTGTAGCTGTTGGAGATACTATTACTGTAAAAAATAATGAGGCATTAAATCCGCTAGAAGGTTATAAACCTATGAAACCAATGGTTTATTCTGGCATATTTCCAGTTGAACCAAATAAGTATGAAGCATTAAAAGAGGCTTTAGAAAAATTAAAACTTAATGATGCAGCTTTATCTTTTGAACCAGAAAGTTCTGAAGCACTAGGATTTGGGTTTAGAACAGGTTTTTTAGGACTTTTACATATGGATATAATTATTTCAAGAATCGAAAGAGAATTTGATATAGGAATAATTGCAACTTCGCCAAGTGTTATATATGAAGTTACATTGACTAACAATGATGAAATTTTAGTAGATTCTCCGACTAAGATGCCTGAAAGGACTTATATTAAAGAAATAAGAGAACCCTATATTTATACAAATATTATTGTTCCTTCAGAATATATCGGCTCTATTATGGAACTTTGCCAAAATAAAAGAGGTATATACAAATCTTTAGAATATATAGATGATACAAGGGTAAATATCCATTACGAAATTCCTTTATCAGAAATCGTATATGATTTTTTTGATAAATTAAAATCTTCTACAAAAGGATATGCTTCCTTTGATTATGAAATTATTGGATATAAAGCTAGTAATTTAGTAAAAATGGATATTTTACTTAATGGAGATGTGGTAGATGCATTATCTGTTATTGTTCACAAAGATTTTGCATATCAAAGAGGAAAACAAATTGTTGAAAAACTAAAAAAATTAATTCCGAGGCAAATGTTTCAAGTTCCAATTCAAGCCAGTGTTGGGGCAAAAGTTATAGCTCGTGAAAATATTAGTGCTATGAAAAAAAATGTATTAGCTAAATGTTATGGTGGAGATATTTCAAGAAAAAGAAAATTATTAGAAAAACAAAAAGAAGGTAAAAAAAGAATGAAAATGGTAGGGTCTGTAGAAGTACCAAGTGATGTATTTTTAGAGATTCTTAAGGAGGAAAATTAATTATGTTAGAAAATAAAAAATTATTATCAGAAATTGCTTTAATAGCTCTTACTTATAGATTATCATATAAAAACTTAGCAGAACTTTTAAAAAAAGATGAAGAATCAATTAAAACTAGTCTTTTGTCATTAGGGGAATATAATCATGCATTAAATTTCTTAGAAATCGAAACTCAAAATGAAAATGAAGAAATAGAAGCAATTGCTTATAATGGAGCATATGAATATTTAACAACGAGAAATAATTTATTAAGATTATATAGTCAGAAGAAGAAAATAAATGAAGATGTGACTGATGTTTTAAAAAGGATTAAAGAACATCAAAGTGAATTTGATGATTCGATTATTAAAAAATCTTTATTTAGTAAAAATCTTTCACAAGAAGAAAAAGATAAAATTGCTAGATTTAGATTAAAATATTATTGCTCTTTGGGAGAAGCTAAATCAATATTACATAGAGAAAAATATACAATAAAAAAATTAGAAGAAGATTTAGCATTACGTGATCCTTTATTTGCAAGGAAAGTAGAAGGATTAAATTCATATTATACAGTTAAAAATAATGCTTATATTAGTACTTTAGGTCATAGAGGACAAAGATAATGAATTTAGAAAACAAAGGAGTTTATATCCATATACCGTTTTGTAAATCTATATGTTCTTATTGCGATTTTTGTAAAGTATTATACAAAACAGAATGGGTTAAACCATATTTGAAAAAATTAAATAATGAAATTAAAGATATATATATGGGTGAAGATATTGATACAATTTATATAGGTGGTGGAAGTCCATCATCTTTATCTATTGAAGAACTTAAAATATTATTTAAAATTATTGAAAGATTAAATTTAGTAGACAATTATGAATTTACTTTTGAATGTAATTTAAATGATATTAATGAAGAAATGTTGAGAATATTAAAGGAAAATGGTGTTAATCGTCTTAGTGTAGGAATAGAAACTTTTAATTCAAATATTCAAAAAATTATTAATCGAGAACATACTTTTGAAGATGCTTTAAATAAAATGAATTTATGCCGTAATATGGGATTTAATAATATAAATGTTGATTTAATCTACGGATTTAAAGAGCAAACATTAAAAGATTTAAAAAAAGATTTAAAGTTATTTTTAAAATTAAAACCCAATCACATAAGTACGTATAGTTTGATTTTAGAAGATGATACTATACTAAAATATAGAAAATATGAAAATTGTAGTGAAGATTTAGATTATCAGATGTATTCATATATATGTAAAAAATTAAAAAAAGAAAAATTTATTCATTATGAAGTAAGTAATTTTGCTATAAAAGGTTATGAATCTAGACATAATTTAAAATACTGGAATAATGAAGAGTATTATGGATTTGGTCTTGGAGCATCTGGATATGTAGATGAAGTAAGATATACAAATACTAAAAGTTTAAAACAATATATTGAAAATGAAGAGTATAGTCAAAAAGAACTATTAACTATTAATGATATAAGAGATAATGAATTAATGCTTGGTTTTAGAAAGATTAATGGTATTAATGTAAAAGAATTTTACAAAAAATATAATGTAAAAATAGAAGACGTTTATCCGATTGCTCCTTTGTTAAAAAGTAAAGATTTAATTCTAAAAAATGATAATTTAATGATTAATCCGCAAAAAATATATATTATGAATGAAATATTAATAAAATTAATATAATTATAAAATATTAAAAAATGGTTATTATACTAATAGGTGATAATATGAAAAAAATTGCTTTTATAATAACCATTTTATTTATTGCAACAATGCAAGCGTTTGCAGATGATAATCTTCTTATTAATGATTTAAATATTAAAAACGGTGAATTATCTCCTAAATTTGATAAATATAATAACTATTATTCCATCACCATTGATAATAATGTGACTTCTTTAGATTTTGAATATGAATATAATAAAGATTTATATGAAGTTAAAATCACTAATAATGAAAACTTAGTTGAAAATAAATTAATCTATGTAACAATTTATAATAAAGAAAGTAAAGAAAAAAATGCTTATATCTTTAAAGTATATTTAGAAGATACTCAAACAACTGTTAAAACAGTTGAAGAAGAAGTTCCAGTTGTTAAAAAAAAGCAATATAATTATGCTCCTTTGATAGGTGCCATATGCTTTATATTAATTATTTTTGTATATTATGTAATTTTCTTAAGATAAATATATTATTCAAAAACAAAATCGCTTAATAAAATGTATTAGGTGATTTTTTTATGAAACTTATTGCTCATCGAGGAATATATAAAACAAAAGAAGAACAAAATACTCTTGGTGCTTTTATAAATGTAATAAATAATGATGAATATGTTGGCTTTGAGTGTGATGTTAGACAAACAAAGGATAAAAAATTTATAATTAATCATGATGCTTTTATAGAAAATAAATTAATAAAATTTACAAATTTAAAAGATTTAAAATTCAAAAAAATTTTTAAACTTACGGATGTTTTGAAATTAAATACTAAAAAAATTATGTTACTTGAGATAAAGGACTTAAATATAGATATAAATAAATTTAATAAAATACTAAAAAGATATAAAAATAAAAATATATATGTTATGAGTTTTCATAATTCTATTTTAAATAAATTATATTATAAACCTCATAATTACAAATTAGGATTATTAGATTATGTTTTAAATAATGAAGAAAATTATAAATATGATTTCGTATGTTTATTAAATAATTTAACTTCAAAAGATAAAGTTAAATTATACTTTAAAAATAACAAAGAAGTATTTATTTATGGAATGTTAGGAAAGAAAAAATATAATTATGGCGATAAATGTTACTACATACTTGATTAATTAATAATTTTTTCTATTGACAAAAGCCTTCGGGGGGGGGTATACT
>JAEDGC010000078.1 GCA_016297695.1 Bacilli bacterium | reverse complement strand
ATAACCGCTGAAAGCATCTAAGCGGGAAGCCTCCTCCAAGATGAATTTTCCCATTTTTCGTAAAGTAAGAGCCGTTGAAGACTACAACGTTGATAGGCTGGATGTGGAAGCGTAGTGATACGTTGAGCTGACCAGTACTAATAGCTCGAGGATTTAACTTATTTTATTATTATAGTAGTTTGAGAAACTATATTATCTAGTTTTTAAAGGACAAAATCCTTATTGGTGACGATAGCTTAGGTGATACACCTCTTCCCATTCCGAACAGAGAAGTTAAGCCCTAAAACGCCGACGATAGTGTTAAGCGAAAATAGGAAGTTGCCATTTTTTTTTGCAATAAAATCTCTAAAATTTTTTAGAGATTTTTTAATTTACTATTTTTTACAGTGAATTCATTTTTAAAATTTGTTAAATTTTATTATAAAATGTATAATATAATTGGTGATATTATGAAAAAGAAAAAAATAATAAAAAACATATTTATTCTAATTTTATTATTGATATTATTTCTAATTTTTAAATATTGGTTGTTTGATTTTATAATTTGTGCATTTGTTTTATTCATAGCATATTTGGTTTATATTGGTATTCCTGTTATATCAAATATTATTTCTAAAAAAAATGTAGCAACTTATAATTATTCGAAATTTGATTTTGACAAAGATATTGATTATTTTCGTGATTTACTTTTACAATATTCTTTAGCTGAATTGTATTATGTTGATAATTTATATATTAATGAAAACTTAATAGGAGTTTGCACAATTTTAAAATTAAAACTAGAAAAATACGTTGATATAGATGATAATGGTATAAAAATAATAAACAATGATTTTTCTAATTTAAAAAAATCTGAAATCTATATTTTAAATTTGATAGATAATGGTAAAATTTATACAGTGGATTACAAATTAAAAGATATCATAATTGAAGAGGCAAAAGATAATGGATTAATAAAAACTGTTGATAATAATAAAAAGATGTATATAAATAAAAAAATATTATTATTACTAGTTGGATTATGTTTAACAATTTTAACAACTATATTTTTTATTAAATTTATAAGTGATTTTTTCTTAAAATTTGTTTTAATTTTTTTATTTAATTTCTTATTATGGATTTTTATTGCATATTATTTAAGATCTTATAAATATTATTCAAATAATTCGTACAAAAGAACAAAAGAAGGTGAGGAATTAAATAAAAAATTGGAAGGTCTTAAAGCATTTTTGAAGGATTTTGGTAATTTGGATGAAAAAAATATAAGCAATCTAGTTTTATGGGAAGAATATTTAATTTTTGCATGTTTGTTTGGAATAAATACTTTTATTTATAAAAAAATATCTAAGTTTGTTCAATTTAAAAACATAATAATCTAAAAATTGAATTGACGATATTTTATATTTTTGTTAATATATTGTTATAAATTAAGTGTTGATTAAATATAAGTAATTGTTGATAAAAGTTTAAAGAGAGTTAGTGGTTGGTGTAAACTAATAACAATTAACAATGAAATTACAGTTTATGAGCTTAATAGGTGATGCTTTATAGTCAGAAAGTGTATGATAAATTCATAAAATAAGGTGGTACCGCGGGTTTTCTCGTCCTTAAATTTGTGGATTTTTTTTATGGAGGTTTTGAAGTGAAAAAACGTGTTATTTTCGATATTGACGGTACATTATTACCTAAAATTAATTTTGAAAAATCTGTAATCCAGTCATTTAATGAACTTAATTTGCCATATAATAAAAAAATAATTGATTCATTTATTGAAGGAATGTTAGATTATGAAAAATATTTTGATAGATATACTTTGAAAAATTATTTTGATCACTTATACAATAAAACAAATGGAGCTATTACTTACGAATTTGTTTTAAATTATTTAAACAATCCTCAAAGATTAGTTCCAAATGAAATTTCAAAAGAAGTATATGATGTACTTGAATATTTATCTTTAAAATATGAGTTAGTTGTTTTGACAAATTTTTTTAAAGAAGTTCAGGAAAAAAGGTTGGAACAGTTTGATTTAGCAAAATATTTTTTAGAAATTATAGGTGGTGATTTATTTATAAAACCTGATGAAAAATCCTTTTTGGCCGCTAAAGGAAAACTTAATTTAGAAGATTGTATTTATGTTGGTGATAACATAGACATTGATTTACTGGGAGCATATAATGCTGGAATGGATTTTGTACTTGTAGATTATAATAGTAAAAATAATATAAGTGTATTAAAAAAAATGTTATAAGGAGGATATATAATGACATTATTTGAAGATTTAAAATACAGAGGACTTATCAAAGATATTAGTAGTCCAGAATTAGAAAAAAAATTAAATGAAGAAAAGTTAACATTTTACATTGGAACAGATCCAACTGCTGATTCAATGCATATTGGACATTTTTCTAGTTTCTTAATTGCAACAAGACTTGCAAAATATGGTCATAAACCAATATTACTTATTGGTGGTGCAACAGGTTTAATAGGCGATCCTAAACCATCTAAAGAAAGACAAATGATTACTCCTGAAGAAGTTGAACACAATGTAATAGGTTTAACTAAACAAGCAAAAGAAATATTTGGTTTTGAGGTTGTTAATAATTTTGATTGGATTAAAAATATAAATACAATTGATTTTTTAAGAGATTGGGGAAAATATATTAACGTTAATTATATGTTAGATAAAGACATAATTAATCGTCGTCTAGAAACAGGTATTACTTTTTGTGAATTTGCTTATACCATTTTGCAAGGATTAGATTTTGTAACGTTGTATGAACAAAAAGGTGTAACACTTCAAGTAGCAGGTTCTGATCAATGGGGAAATATTACAACAGGTATTGAACTTGCTCGTAAAAAATTAAATAAGGAATTATACGGTATGACTATGCCATTAGTACTTGATTCAAATGGGGTAAAATTTGGAAAAACAGAAGGTAATGCACTATGGTTAGATATAAATAAAACTTCAAGTTATGAATTATATCAATATTTAATCAATTCTGATGACAGTTGTGTAATTGATTATTTAAAGAAATTAACATTTTTAACTAAAGAAGAAATTGATGATATTGAAGAAAAACATCAAGAAAAACCTGAATTAAGAATGGCTCAAAAAGCTTTAGCACGTGAGGTAATTACATTCTTACACGGTAAAGAAGAATATGAAAAAGCCGAAAAAATAAGTAAAGCATTATTTACTGATGAAATTAAAACTTTAGATGCAAAAACTTTAAAAGAAAATTTTAAAGATGTTCCATTTTTTGATATAGCAAGTAATATTAATATTGTGGATTTACTTGTTGACAATAATATTTGTACAAGTAAAAGAGAAGCAAGAGAGATGGTTTTGGGTAATGCAATTAGTATAAATAATGAAAAAATTGCAGATTTAGAATATTTAATAACTAAAAATAATGCAATAGATAATGAAGTAGTAATCATTAAAAAAGGTAAGAAAAAGTATTATCTAGGCATATATAAATAGTCTAAAAAAACTTCCTTCATAAAATATACAAGAAGGGAGTTTTTATTATGTACAATGCTTATCCAATGTACAATGATGGTGATAGACAATTCTTTTTTCCATTTTTAGTAGGGGCAGTAGCAGGTGGGGCCGCAGTTGGGTTAACAAGACCAAGGCCTGTTTATGTAAATCAACCATATTATTATCCAAATTATAATTATGGTTATCCTTATGGCTATTCTTCTTATAGCTATTATTATCCTAGATATTACTAATTTTAAGTCTCAAAATAATTGCTATATATAAAGAAAATACTACTAGAGATGAACCACCGTATGATAAAAATGGTAAACATATACCCATTATTGGTAAGTATCCAATATTCATAAAAATATTGTAAATTTGACTAAATATAAAAACACTTATAAATCCACTGGTAAATAATCTAGTGGTTTTATTCTTGTTACTTAAAATGATATTAATAAAATATAAATCTATTATAAAATAACAAATGATAATAATTA
This sequence comes from Bacilli bacterium, assembly GCA_016297695.1. Lineage (GTDB taxonomy): Bacteria > Bacillota_I > Bacilli_A > RF39 > UBA660 > RUG14121. The sequence continues at coordinate 2,141 of JAEDGC010000078.1, read as the reverse complement.
ATCCACATACAAATCCCATACTACTCACAGCTACAGAAAAGGCAAAATCTGTGGCTGCTTCTGGTATATAAATAGCTGCTCTATTGATTCCATGACCAAACAATGAACCATTACCAATAGCTATTAAAGCATTTTCAATTTGCATATTGTTTTTTAGATTTAAAATTCGATCCATTCGATAAAAGAAAGAGGTTCCAATTAATTTAATTAATAAATCTTGATTGAAGTAGAATAAATAAAGAAATATTGATATAAAAAGTATTAAAAAAATAGTAATTAGGATGAACCAATATTTTTTTATATCAGAAAGTATTAACATAAAAAAGGTAATGATGATTAGAAAAATAATAGCACCAGTATCAGGTTCTAAAAAAATTAAAATACTTGGTATTAATAAAACAATAAATATTTTTAGTAAAAACATAAAATCAGATTTTATATTTTTGTATTTGTATTTTTTTATAATAGTTGTTAGATATAATGTATAACTTAATTTCATGAGTTCACTTGGTTGAAAAGCAATAAATCCAAGATTAAACCAAGCTTTTGCTCCATTTATAGTATTTCCAAATATTAATACTAGTATTAATAATAAAACATTAATAAGATATATAAGTCCAAAAAATTTAAAAAATAATTTTATTTTTGGTAAAAAAATTATAATTAATATTGATATAGCATACCATAACATTTGTTTATACATATGATTCATATATATTTTAGAAATAAATTTAGAATTATACATAGTAAAAAAACTAATAACCATAAGAATTATTAGAGGTATAAATAATATTAAATTTTTTTTTCTTAAAATAGCTTTCATATAACTATTATGTCTCATAATTAGACTTTTATCATAAAATATATTGAGGTGTTACTATGAAAGAAGATTTACCAAAAGTATTTGCAAATAAAATTGAAAAAAAAATAGATAATTCACAAGATATATTTTATCAAAATGATTTAATTGATAGAAAAGACAGTAGAAGTATAAATAAAAAGATAGCTGATATATTTAATTCAGTTAATTTTATTTACAAAAGAAACGTCAAGATTATAAGTAATGGTAGAACATTTGAAAAAACAATTGTTGGAAGAAAAAATAATTTTCTATTAACTATGGATAATGAAGCAATTAATATAGATGAAATAACGGATATTGAAGAAATATAAAAAAATCGCTATGATACGATTTTTTTATATGATTTCATCAATATATTTTTTTAAGGCTCTGGCATCTTTGCCGAATATAATTTTTAATTGATTATCAATTTCAACAATTCCTTTGGCGCCAAGCTTTTGTATAGCTTCTTTATCAACTTTGCTAACATCTTTTAAAATAACTTTAAATCTAGACATATTGCATTCAGCATTAATAATGTTATCTTTTCCACCTAGATATCCAATTAATTTATTTGCCTCTACGCTAAAATCTTTTTTCATTAATTTCATAATTATTAATGAAATTAAAATTAAAGCAACTATAATTATAATATATTCTATATATGTATTCATCCTATCACCTAATAAAATTATACTATAATTAATAAAAAAAATAAATAACATAACTATCACTATTTTGAATATTTATCATAAATTAATAATGAGAATACATGAAAGGGTGAAAGATATGTGCAATAATAATCATAATTCAAGTTCTAGTTGTATTGCTGAAATACTAAATGTTATTTTAGTATTACAACAAAATGCGTGTCCTGACAGTTGTTTGGATTCATGTGATAGACCATCTTTAGGAGGAGGTCCTAATTGCTTAATTTGTAATACAAGACCTATAATGTTATTTACTTGTTGTGCTAATGGATGTCCACTTAGAATGCCAACTACTAAAGACTTAACTGCTAATCCAAATGAAACACAAGCTTGTTCATGCGTATTTAGAGTAGAAAAAGTAGATGGAAATTGCTGTACATGTAGAGTACTTGCTGATAATCCTGATACTGCAAGTATTAATCCATATATAGCAACAAACTCATTCTTTACAATCGATTTAAATTGTGTTTGTGCAATTAAATGTTTAACAGATACTTTTATTGATTGTGTTTGCTAAAAGGACTTAAAAAAGTCCTTTTTTTAATAAATTTAAGTAAAAAAAAAGGAAATCGACTATTTATCGGTAATAT
>JAEDGC010000077.1 GCA_016297695.1 Bacilli bacterium | reverse complement strand
CTTTTTTTTTACTTAAATTTATTAAAAAAACTTAAAATTTTTCATTTTAAGTTTTTAATTTTTATATTTTGCAATTATTTTTTCAAAAATTTTTAAGCCATCAATAGCAGCTGATGTTATACCACCTGCATATCCAGCACCTTCACCACAAGGATAAATTCCTTTTATATTGCTTTCTAAATTTTCATCTCGAATAATTCTTACTGGTGATGATGTTCTACTTTCAACTGCAGATAAAATAGCATCATCTTCATTAAAACAAGGAATTATTTTACCAAAATGCTCTATAGCTTCAATTAATGAATCATTAATATATTTAGGAAATATATCATTTATATTAGCAAATGAATAATTTCCTTTAAATACTGGTTTAACGCTCTTAAATTCTGAAGAAATTATATTATTTTTATAATCTTTATATAATTGAACTGGTATTAAACCATTGCCAATTTTATAAGCAGTTTCTTCTAATTTTTCTTGAAATTTTAAACCATCTAAAATATTTTTACCATAATCATTTTCTGATACTGTTACAATTAATGCACTATTAGCATTTGTTGTATCGCGCTTGTAATTACTCATTCCATTTATTACAAGCATTTTATCTACTGATGAAGAATTAACTACGTAACCACCAGGACACATGCAAAATGAATAAACTCCCCTGTTACTTTTAGTTTGATAAGTAATTTTATATGAGGCAGGAGGTAGTTTTTGATAACTATCTTTATACTGAGAATAATTAATTTTTTCTTGATCATGCTGAATTCTAATCCCTACAGCAAATGGTTTATTTTTCATTTCGAGTTTATTTTTATAAAGCATTCTAAATGTATCACGGGCACTGTGTCCTATTGCTAAAACCAAAACTTGACATGGTATTATAGTTTTATTATTTATTTCTATAGCTTCTAGTTCATTATTTTTTAAAATAATATTTGTCAAAGTTGTATCAAACATAAATTCAGCACCCATTGATATTATTTCTTCACGTATATTTTTTACCATGGATTTTAAAATATCCGTACCAATATGTGGTTTGGCATCATACATTATTTCTTTTGGAGCACCATTTTTTACAAACGTTTCAAAAATAAACTTTTGACGATATTCTTTATCCTTAACCAAAGTATTTAGCTTACCATCAGAAAATGTTCCTGCTCCACCTTCACCGAATTGAACATTGCTATTTGGATTTAATTTATTTGTTTCCCAAAAATTTTCAACCTGTTTTACTCTTTTATCTACCATGCTACCTCTTTCAATAATAATAGGTTTATAGCCACATTTACTAAGCATATACGCACACATCATTCCGGCTGGTCCAAATCCGACAATAACAGGACGATTTTTTAAACTTTTTGTACCAGATAAATGGTAAGTATAAACTTCATTCGGTGCAATAAATATATCTTTATTACATATACTATTTAAAACTTTATTTTCATCATTAACTTGGATATCAACTTCATAAGAAATTACAATATTATCTTTTTTACGAGCATCTATAGATCTTTTAGATATAACTATATTTTTAATATCATTTTCACTAATTTGTAATTTTTTAGCAACTTTTTTTAATAAATCATTTTGATTATCATGATCAATATTTAATTTAATTTGTCTTAACCTTATCATTTAAATATTCACCCACTCTCAAACCACTAATCCATGCAAACATTAGATTATAGCCACCACAATCACCATTGACATCTAAAACTTCTCCGGTAAAGAATAGATTATTTATTATTTTTGATTCAAAATTAGAAGTTACCTCATCAAGAGAAACACCTCCGACTGTTACTTGAGCATTATCAAATCCTTTAGTAGATGTTATTTGTAATTTATAATTAGTTAAGTTTTCACATAATTTATTAATTTTATCTTCTTTTAATTCTTCTAAATAATTTTCTTGATCTATTTTAGATTTTTTTAAAATCACGTTTATTAATTTATAGTTTAAAACTCCTTCAAGTAACTGACTTATAGTTCGATTTTTCAATATATTATTTCTATTAATTAACCACTCATGTACATCATTTATTTCCTCTAAAAAATTAATACTTACTACTTCTTCTTTACCTTCTTCTAAATTTTTAGAAATAATTGAACTTAATTGCATTGCACAAATACCACTAATACCATAATCTGTTATTTGCAATTCTCCATATTCTTTAGCTATTTCTTTATTATCTTCAAATAAAGTTAATTTAGCTTTACATCTAACACCACTAGCTTGATTCATTTTATCTTTTGCCTCTAACTGCACTAAACCAGGCAATGTTTTGACAATTGTATGTCCAAAATCCTTAGCAAAATCATATCCTTTACCATCAGATCCTGTTTTTGTAAAAGACTTACCACCTGTAGCTATAACAAGTGCATCAGAATAAAATGTGTTGTTATTAGTTTTAACAATAAATTTATTTTCTTTTTTAGTTACTTCTAAAACTTCTTCATTATAAATAATATTTACACCTTTTATTTTTGCTTCTAATTCTAAAGCATTTTTAACACTTGTTGCTTGATTTGATTTAGGATAATAGTATCCGTCTTTTATTTCAGGTACAATTCCAATATTATTAAAGAAATCTAGTATTTTTTTATAATCCTCATCTTTAATAAAAGCTAAAAGATTTTCAAATGAACTATGATACTTTTTTATATCATGTAAATCATTATAATAATTACACTTTCCATTACCAGTTATTAATAACTTTTTACCACTTATATTATTTTTTTCAAGTACTATCACTTCATGTTTTTCACTTAATTTTATAGCTGATGGAAGTCCACTTGCTCCTGCTCCAATAATAATTATTTTCATTATTTACTCCTTTTTTCTAATTCTTTTGTAATCCATAACATTATTACATTTACTATATATTTAACTTCTAAATCACTTAATTCTTTATTATTTTTTATACGATGCCACTTAAACATTTTCTACAACATGTTGCTGTTGCATGCTGGGCTATAAAAACAGGATGATTCTTCATTGGCGTTTGCTTTCCATCATTTTTAATATATTTAGGTTTTAACCTTTCATTTATAAAATCATAAGCATGCTTAGTTATTGTATTAATGCCAACACTTTCTATGTATTCTATATCTTTATTTTCTAATTTAAATGATGATCTAAATTTTGATTTAGACAATTTTTTTAAAATTCTCTCAATAGAATCCACTAGATATCACCCAAATAATTATATCACGGATTTTCATTCATTAAAATAACATGTAAAAAATAAACTTAAATAGATGATGATGATGAAAAAAAATAAATTTGATAAAATTTTATTAATATCTACTTTAACACTTGCTATTTTTGGAATAATTATGATTTATTCTGCTAGTTTTGTATGGGCAGAATATAAATTTAATGATTCTTTTAAGTTTGTTAAGGCTCAAAGCATATTTTTTGTTATAGGTATATCTTTAATCATATTTTTTAATAAATTAGATATTAATTATTTAAAAAAGAAATCTAATTTAATTCTTTTTTGTTGTTTTATTCTATTAGTTTTAGTCTTAATTCCAGGAATTGGAACAATTAGAAATGGTTCGAGAAGTTGGTTTGGTATTGGTGGTCTTGGAATTCAACCTAGCGAATTTAGTAAAATAGGATTAATAATATATGTTTCAAAATATCTTGCTAATAATAACAAAATAATGACAAGTGTAAAAAAAGGGGTCTTACCAATTTTATTAGTTATTGGAATATTTTTTGCTCTTATCATGCTAGAACCTGATTTTGGAACAGCTATGGTTATAACATTAACTTTAATTGTAATAATTTTTACATCAGGAGTAAAAATATCTTTTTTCACTAATATAGGGCTATTAGGAATTTTAGGAATAGTTGGCTTAATCATTGTTGCCCCATATCGTATGGCTAGAATAGTTTCTTTTTTAAATCCTTGGAGTGATCCTTTAGGAAGCGGTTTTCAAATAATTCAAAGTCTTTATGCAATAGGACCAGGTGGATTACTAGGTCAAGGTTTTTTGCATAGTCGTCAAAAAAGTTTTTATTTACCAGAACCCCAAACAGATTTTATTTTTTCTATTATAAGCGAAGAATTTGGTATCTTAGGAGTTTTAATTGTATGTAGTTTATTTTTTATTATATTTTATAGATGTATCAAAATATCTTTAAGACAAGAAGACTTATTTAAAAAATATCTTTCATTCGGACTTTCTTTTGGAATTATTATACAAGCAATTTTAAATCTATGCGTAGTTGTAGGTTTAATACCAGTAACTGGAGTTACTTTACCATTTTTATCATATGGTGGTTCTTCCTTACTTGTCTCTATGAGTAGTATTGGAATTATATTAAATATTTCTAAAAGTAAAAATTAATTATTTAATATAAAAAATGTAGACATATTATATCTACATTATTATGCAAGAACTAAACGGAAACCGAGGTAGCCGTTTGCTCCACCATTGTAGTTGTGGAAGTTGAACTGACCAGATGTCACCCCGTAAGAGTAAAGACCTCCTCGATGGAACCAAGGATTAGACGAGTAGACAAAACCTGAACGATCGGCATACCAATTATTATGTTGTCTATTAGTTCCATCTTTGTCTGCATAGTAATAAAATGGTCCCATCTCACCAGTGGCATCTCCTAGTATTCTTTGACTAAAAGTTGTCAATATTGATTCAGAATTATATTCATCGTAGTATTTATAGTTATATTTAGTAAGTGTTGATTCAGTAAAACCTGATGAACCATATGTATTTCTTCTATATGCCGCCATAGCTTCAAATACCCCTCCACTCATATCATATACTCCTGTTATATTTCCTGTTGTACTTGCTTTATATCCTGTTGTGGTGTTATATGGAAGTGTTACATCACTACTTGTTCCAGATGTTCCTGGGAATGCCGATTGATCAGTAGAATCTGTTGCAGCATATCCTGTTAATAATGCTGAATAATTATTTATTCTTACTTCGGTATTAATTCCATATTTTGAATTAGATAAGTATGCTACTGCTCCCCATTCAGTGTTTTTCATCATATGACTATCATTATTTCTTTGATAGTTGTATGCTGCTTCAAACATTGATTTTACTGTTTTATTTCTTAGTGAAGCAATTCCCGGTTTTACTGTTAAATTTGATATATCACCAGTTGTCTCAAATTTTGCTACCCATAAGCCATTTGCATTCATACTTATAAACGCTGGATGAGTCATATAATCTCCAACACTACAATTACCACTTGCTCCACTTGTCATTGGTGTTGTGCATTCATTTGTATTACTATCACTTGTATTAGTTAAACCAAACTTAATATTTATCTCTTTTGCTATACTAATTGTTGGTTTTGATTCTGCATATCCATCCGTTTCTCCTAAATTAAATAATTGGTAAGAATATTTTGGTATCCAGACAAAGTATGATTCTATATTACTTTCTGGTATTGTTTGATTATTACTATATATAATACTTTCATCTTTTAATATTACTGCATTTGCCCATCTTTTATTTTCATAGCTATACCATTCTTCTTCTATATTTGCTTTTGTTACTGTTCCATCATTTGCTATATTTACTGGTACTAGATTATTTTTTAATACGGGATCTGCTCCATTTAAAAGGCTTTCTGTATAAGCTTTAAAATTTATATTGCATTTTACTTTTGCCATGTCATATAATTCATCTATTGCACCATTTACAGTATTAGATGATCCACCACTTGTTGCATTATCATAATATACACTGCTACTTGCTAATTGTGTTGTTGCATATGTACTTATTATAATTGCTACTATTACTCCAAATATAAATCCTAATATATTATTTTTTAGTATTTTAATTATTTTTTTCAAATGGATTCACTCCCTACTAGTATATTCTATATTATTAGTATACACACTGGCAGAAGTCATTGTCAACACATAAAAAATATGTTATTATTTATTTAGTGAGAAGCAGACATTCTTTAAGGACTGATGCTTACCACTTGTTGTGGCATAAGCACCTTTATTCAGGTTTAGAATAAAGATGCTTTTTTTATTACCTTATATTACTTTTACAAGTATATAAAGCAATATAAAAATAATTACAAATAATCTAAAGATTGTTAAATCTTTTTTATCCATAATCAATCACTTTCCTTTACTTCTTCTCCCCCCCTGAAAACTTTTGTCCTTAGGGATGTTATCATTTTTTTAGACACTTTGCATAGAGGGTGTATAATAATGAAAGG
>JAEDGC010000076.1 GCA_016297695.1 Bacilli bacterium | reverse complement strand
CATTAGAAGATACAATAGAATGGCTTAAAAAGGAATATATACAAAATGGAAATGATATACAAGAATAAAAGCAGAAATAGATTAAAGAATAATCATAAATATTTATGTGATATATCTCCACCTTCACACGGTAATTATACTTATTTAGTACATTTTTATTATGATTGTACTATAGAAGAAGATGTGGATATATGGTTGCCTTATGCAAGCGAAATTAGTTTAAGAAATAATTTTGAATTTGAAAGATTGGAGATAGAATAGAAATGCGTGACCCAAATAGATTAGATAATTTTTATAAAGTGTTACACGATGTTCATAAGAAAAGAATAGAAAAAGAACCTTGACAAAAGGTTCTTTTTATGTTATAATAAAACAAAATGAAAGGGTATATGTATGAGTTATTTAGAACAACATTATAACGAAATATTTAAAAAATATTCTGACGAAGAATTAATTAAAGATATATTCAGTTATGTTAATGGGGGGGGGAATTTAAATAAAACCCTTTCACATTTTTTTAAAGAATGTATATATCAGTGCTGTGGTAAAAAGTCAAATATTTCACCTATGGAATTTTTACAAAATGAAGAAATGGTTGATAATGCGTTAAAGTATATTGAATCTAAACCAAAATTTTTTACAAGCACAAATGAAGTGTCTAATATAGAATCTTATTTAAGAAATTCTGTTTCTTGGGTTAGAAAAGTTGCCAACTTTCCGTGTAAAGAAGCACGTAGTATTTATTTTAGGTATTTTGAAAATGCTTTGACAGATAAAAATAATAAATTGAATTGTCTTGATACATCTTGTGGATTTGGGTCAAGAATGTCTTCTGTTATTTTAAGCGGGCATAATTATTTTGGCATAGACCCAAATGTTAAATTACAAAATAAACTATTTGAATGTGCTAAGTTTTATTATGATAACGGTTTTATAGATAATAATCAAATATGCAATTTATACACACAAGGGTCTGAAATATTAATTGAAGAACTTGTTGGAATTATAGATGTTGCATTTACTTCGCCACCATATTTTAATCTTGAAAAGTATTCAGACGATGAATGTGCGTCAACGATAAATTATAACAATTATGATTTATGGGTTAATAATTTTGTTATTCCTACAGTTTATAATACATATAAATATTTAAAAGTTGGTGGATATGCTATGATTAATATTAAAAATCTTAACAAAAAAGAGCCACTTTATGATAGTTATTTTAACGCTTTTAGTAGTATAGATGGATTTGAATATGTAGAAACGTTTGATTTAAATATAACAAAGAAACAATATGGATTACAGTTTAACAATGAAAAGGGCGAAATTAAAAATCAAGAACCAATTATGTGTTTTAGAAAGGTAAAAAAATAAAGGAAGTGATTATATGGCTTATAAAAATGTATCAAAGGATTATTGGAATTATGATAATGAAACATCTGAAACAAAACTTAAAACATTAAAGAATAGACTTGCCGTCAAGAAAGCACAATTAGAAGATGTACAATATGAATATGATTTAGAACATAAGGCTTTATTTAATGCTTATAAAGAACATATTACATACGATATGATGTGTATTAATTGTTTTGCACAGAAGGCACAAAAATGGCTTGGCTGTTTAGAAAGAAACGAAGCACCAGATGGTGAAAAACTTGATAAAAGACGTTCTTATGATGAAAAAGAATCATATAATTATTTAGTAGATAAATTAAAAAAAATATTTAATAGAGAAGATATTGAACTTATAAAAATTTATGATTATAATTTTTCTGAAGCGTGGGAATACATATTTAGATGTGAAAATACAGAATTTATTTTTATAGTTCCTGATGTTCAGAAAGTATCATTTCAAAGTTTTCAACATGATGCCGATTGGTGCTTTAGAATAAGATTAGGATATTATAAAGACAAACACGTATCAAACACATTCTTTTCAACATTTGACGAAGAAGAAGGTTTGGATAAAGCATTAGAAAATAAATTGAAAGAATTAAAATCAACAGAAGGGGCTTGACAACAAGTCCCTTTTATGTTATAATTCTATAGAAAGGTGGTGTAATATAATGTATGACAAATCAAAAGAAGAATGGAAAGACGTAGTTGGATACGAAGGATTATACAAAGTATCAAATTACGGAAATGTAATTAGTTTAGATAGAATTACGACAAATAGGTGGGGCAAATACTTAAAAAAAGGAAAAACAATGAATCAAAGACAAGATAAAACTGGATATCTAAAGGTAGAACTCACTAAAAATAAAAATACAAAACTTGTTAGTGTACATAGACTCGTAGCAGAAGCGTTTATTCCAAATCCAAATAATTATCCTTGTGTTAATCATAAAGACGAAAATAAGCAAAACAATTATATTGACAATCTCGAATGGTGTACGCAGAAATATAATGTAAATTATGGAAACGCCATAAGGTTAAGAAGTAAAAAGATTTTACAATATGATTTAAATGGTGTTTTTATAAAGGAATGGCTTAATTGTTATGAAGCAGAAAAATATTTAAAATTAAAAAAATCAGCGTCAAATATACATAAATGCTGTATGTTAAAAAGCAAATACATTTGTGTTCATAATTCAATGTGGAGATTTAAAGAAAATGAAGACTTTCCAAAACATATTGAACCATATATAAATTCTAAATTAAAATCAGTCTTACAATATGATAAATATGACAATTTTATAAAAGAATGGAATAGTATAAAAGAAGCGAGTAGCTGTCTTAAAATAAGGCATTCACATATTACGGACTGTTGTAAGGGCAAATTAAAAATTTGCGGGGGATATATTTGGAAATATAAAGGATAATAAATAATGAACGATGATATTGTAAAATGTAAATTTTGTAAAAATGATATAAAAAAGAATATAGCATACAAAGTAGGAAAAACAAGTTATTATTGTGACGAATTATGTTATCAAAGAAAAAAGGAACAACAAAACAAACAAAAAAACAAATACAAACCAAAAGACAATACTGATAGGCTTGAATGTATAGATTATATTCAACAAATTTATATCAATGAAGGATATGATAAATCAGAAATAAATTGGAAATTAATTACGGCAATATTAAAAAATTTGCTTGAAGATAATATGTGTTATAGTGGTATAATATATACATTATGGTATTGTAAGGAAGTTATAAACATTGATTTGTTTGATGATAAATCTAATACAATATTATGGTGTGTTCCATTTGAATATAAAAATGCACAATTATATTGGGAAGAATGTCAAAGCGTAATTGAATCGGTTGACAATTTTGATTTTAATGAAGAAGTTAAAATTATTAAAAATACAAACCACAAAAAAGAAAAGCACAAACCAATAAATATGGAGGATATATGAAGACACATAGATGTAAAGAATTATTAAAACATAATAAAGATTATAAACTTGGTGACGATGCGTGTATTAAATATGGTTATCAATATGAAAATTCTTATAATAAAAAAAATAAAAACTATAAAGGCTGGTGGTTAAATTTTCTTGAAATAGATTGGGATTGGGATGTTAAATTTATGAAACCAATTATGGCTATTAATTATTGTCCATTTTGTGGGGTAAAGTTAAATGTTGAATAGAGATGAATTAGATAGCGAATGGTATAGTTTAGATAATTTACACAATATTAAAGTTAAAGATAAAGTTTATTATGCACAATGTTTTCCAACACAAGGAACATTTGAAATACTGGAATTAAAAGTTGCAAGAATAAGATGTAACAATGAAGAAAGTTATTTTGTTGGAACTGAAACAAGGGATAAACATTCTTATTTATTTTATTATGGCGATATAGGTAAAACTATATTTTTAGATAGAAACGAATGTCTTAAATATGTGACAGAAATACAAAAATTACATAAAGGCGAAATTGTAAGTGATGAAAAATATTATGAAGAAGATTAGAAAGGACTGACAATGCCAAATATATATCAAAACAGCGTGACAGACAGAATGTTGGGGTGCTTATTTCAAAATCCAATGTTATGTCTTGAAACTAAATATAAGTTAGATAAAGATGAATTTAAGGCTAATAAATTTCACCAAATATTATATGTGACAATATATAATCTTGCTTGTAGTGATTATAAAACCATTAGCATATTTGATATAAATTCTTTTTTAGAACCATATACTTCACAATACGAAATTTATAAAGACAACAACGGCGATTCTTATATTGATACAATTATAGAACTAACAGATACAAGTAATTTTGAAGCATATTATAATGAATTTAAAAAGTTGTCTTGTATTAGGGTTTATAATGAAAACGGATTTGATATATCTAAATTTTGGAATTTTGAACAAAGTGATGAAAAGAATTTAGAAAATATTAATCAGTATAATATTGAAGATATTATAAATTATTTTGAAGGATTACAAACAAGTATATCAAAAGAATTTTATCCAAAAGAAAGGGATTTAGAAGAAATACAAGCAGGTTTTGGACTTGAAGAACTTAAAGAAAAATTACAAGAAGAACCCCTATATGGCAATTCGTTTTGTTCAGAATTAATGAATACAATAACAAGAGGTCTTATGGATGGACAATTAACTTGTATTAGTAGCCCAAGTGGTGTAGGTAAAAGTACAAACTCTGTTGCTGTTATGTGTAAAATTTGTGCTACTAAAATATGGGATTATGATAGTAAATCTTTTATAGACAATCCTTGTCATACTAAAAAGGGTGGATTATATATACAATTTGAATTAGACAATATACAAGAACTTTCAGTAAAATTTTTAGCATATATAAGTGGTGTTCCATCTAATATTATTCTTGATGGTAAATATACACAAGAACAAAGCCAAAGAATTGATACGGCAATACAAATACTAAAAGATAGTAATATTCATTTATGTTATATGCCTAATTTTACAAAAAAATCTATAGAGCAAACACTAAAACAGCACATATTTGATTATGGAATTGATTTATTGGTATACGATTATATCCAAGAAGGAAGTTCGCTTAATGGCGAAATGAATAAAAGCAATGGTGGAATTGGTTTAAGAACAGACCAAGTGTTAGCAAATTTATCTGATTTTCTGAAATTAATGGCAAGAACATATAATATCCCTGTTTATACATCGACACAAACTAATGCACAGTTGGGGAGTAATGAAGTTATAGGTGTAGAATCGATTAGTGGGTCAAGGGCTGTTGCTAATAAACTTGATATAGGTGGTGTATTTTTACCATTAAGACCAAAGGAAGTTAAAGCAAGGGATATGATTGAACAAGAAATTGGAAATCGTGGTTTTGGTTTGCCACACGCAACACATTGTTATCATATGTATAAAGTAAGATTTGGTTCGTTTCCACAGAATGTTAAAATATGGGTTAATCTTGATTTAGGAACAGGAAGAATGCAAGATTGTTTTGTTACAACATGGGATAATAAACTAATAAGAATAAATAAAACAAAATTAGAGAAGGGTATTTAATGGCAAAATTTATAGATAGAACAAATGAACAAAATTATAATACGCAAGGATATTTTATGATTATTTCAAAATATATAAACAATAAAGAGTGCTATGTAAAATTTACAGAACCACGCGTTACTATAGTAAGATGTTATTATAGTGCTTTTAAATCGGGGAAAGTTAAAAATCCATATCATAATAGTATGTTTAATGTTGCCTGTGTGGGTGAAACAAACGTAAATAACAATGATGGAAGTCGTAAGAAATCTTATTATTATTGGAAAAATATGATTAGTAGATGTTATAAATCAGATATTAATGTTAATCCAACTTATGTTGAATGTATGGTTTGTAACGAATGGTTATGTTATGCTAACTTTGAAAAATGGTTTGATAAAAATTATTATACAATACCAAATGAAAAAATATGTTTAGATAAAGATATATTGGTAAAAGGAAATAAAATATATAGCCCACAAACTTGTTGTTTTGTTCCACAAAAAATAAACAATATGTTTGAAAATAATGAAAAAGAAACTAAAGGCATACAATATTATAAAAATGCTTATGTAGTAAATTTTGGAAATCAATATATTGGAAGATATAAAACTTTTAAAGATGCTAAACAAGCTTATTATAAAGCAAAAAAAGACAGATTAGAAAAGTTGGCTAATAGATATAAAGATTATATAAATATAAAAGTGTATAACAAATTAATAGGTTGGTGATTGAATATGACGATTAATAATATAAATAAATTTATTCAAGATAATAATATTACACACATATATTTAGATATAGACGGTGTTTTATTTGCAAGTTGCCAAGCGTGTGCAGATATTCTTAATG
>JAEDGC010000020.1 GCA_016297695.1 Bacilli bacterium | reverse complement strand
ACCTCAAGGTTTACAAGGTATTCAAGGTGTGACTGGACCAACAGGACCTACTGGAACTCAAGGTTTACAAGGTATCCAAGGTGTAACTGGACCAACAGGACCTACTGGAACTCAAGGTTTACAAGGTATCCAAGGTGTAACTGGACCAACAGGACCTACTGGACCTCAAGGTTTACAAGGTATTCAAGGTGTGACTGGGCCAACAGGACCTCAAGGTATTCAAGGTATTCAGGGTGTGACTGGTCCTACTGGGCCAACTGGTGTTCAAGGTATTCAAGGTGTGACTGGTCCTACTGGGCCTACTGGACCAACAGGAGCAACACCTACTCTTACTATTGGAACTATAACAACTGGAACTCCAGGTTCAAGTGCTGCTGCATCAATAACTGGTACTGCTCCAAACTTTGTACTAAATCTAACAATCCCACAAGGTCCAACAGGGCCTACTGGTCCTTAAGGAGAAATTACATAACTAAAGATTATTATAGTTTAATTATTATTAACGATTTGTGTCGTAAACTAAATGGAGGGTTTATGAAAAAATTTAAAGTTTGTGTTTATGCTATTTCTAAAAATGAAGAAAAATTTGTAAATAGATGGTATGAATCAATGAAAGAAGCTGATGAAATTTATGTATTAGACACAGGTTCAACAGATAAAACAATTGATTTATTAAAAGAAAAAGGCATAAAAGTAAAAAGAAAAAAAATATCTCCTTGGAGATTTGATATTGCTAGAAATGAATCTTTAAAATTAGTACCTGAAGATGCTGATGTTTGTGTTTGCACTGATTTAGATGAAGTATTTAATAAAGGCTGGAGAAAAGAATTAGAAAAAGTTTGGGAAAAAAATACTAATAGATGCAGATATACATATAATTGGAGCTTAGATAAGGATAATAAACCTTTAGTATCATTTCTATATGAAAAAATTCATAGTAGAAATGGTTACAAATGGATATATCCTGTTCATGAAGTATTAGAATTTGATAATGACTTTGAAAATGTTATTGTTAATGAAAATATTATTTTAAACCATTATCCTGATAGTACTAAATCTAGAAGTTCATATTTACCTTTATTAGAATTATCTGTTAAAGAGAATCCAAAAAATGATAGAAATATGCATTATTTGGGTAGAGAATATATGTATTATGGAAAATATAATGAAGCCATAGATACTTTAATAAAACATCTTCATTTAAAAAATGCAACATGGAAAGATGAAAGATGTGCTTCAATGCGTTTTATAGCTCGCTGCTATAAATATTTAAAAAGATATGATGAATCTGAAATGTGGCTTTTAAAAGCTATAAAGGAATCCCCATATCTTAGAGATCCATTTATTGAATTGGCTTTGCTTTATTACGAACTAAATGATTTTCAAAAAGTCTATGATACGGTAACTCAAGCATTAGAAATAAAGTACCATCAAAAAACATATAATAACGAAATATTTTCTTGGAATGAAACACCGTACGACTTACTTTCTATAGCATGCTTTAATTTAGGCAAATATGATGAGTCTTTAGAAGCTATTAATCATGCCTTAGAAATATCACCATACGACGAAAGAATATTAAAAAATAAAGAAATAATTTTAAATAAATTAGATATTTAAAAAAGAGGATCCTAATTCCTCTTTTTTAGTGTTAAAAATTATCATCCATCAAAAAATCTATTACATTAATTTGTTTTACATATTCATTAGAAAAATTTCTTTGATCTAATGTAATTAAATACTTTTGATTACCATCTTTAATATATTTAAATACATTAAATTCTCTTTCAATAGTTTTCTCATCATCCAACATATAACTCACTTGAATATATTTTGTTTCTGAATTCTTTTTAGCAACAAAGTCTATTTCATAATTTTTAAATTTTCCAATATATACTTCATATCCCTTATTTATCAATTCATTATAAACTATATTTTCTAATATTACATAGTTCATAAATTCAGAATTATAATGTTTTATTTGTGCAATCCCTAAATCTGTAACATAATATTTATTCAAAGTTTTTAATACAGATTTACCATGAATATCGTATCTATATACTTTTCTTATAATAAGTGCTTTACACAAAGCATTTATATAAGAATAGATTGTTTCTGTTGAAACTTTTTTATATTCTTTTTCTAAATTTTTAATCATATTTTCAGCAGAAAATTCTCTTCCTACTGTATCTAGTAAGTATTGCATTATTCTATCGAATAAAAGTACATCCTGTAATTTTAATCTTTTTATTATATCTCTTAATATTATAGAATCATAAACACTATGTAAATAATTTTTAATGTCTATTTCATTTTTAAATTCACATCTATTAGGAAGACCACCCCAAGTTGCATAATCTAAAAATACACTAACGTTATCAGGTTTTTGCTTTGTTAATTCAATAAATTCTTTATAGGATAATGGATTTATATTAAATGAAACATATCTTCCTGACAACTCAGTTGATAATTCTTCTGACAACATCTTACTATTTGATCCTGTTATAAAAATACTAACGTTTTTTAAGGAAGCTCGTAAAGAATTTACTACATATTCAAATTTTTCAACATTTTGAATTTCATCTAAAAAAATATAATACATTTTATTATCGATAATTTTTTCTTTAATATATTTATTTAATTCTTTATAATCTTTTAAGTTTTCAAATTCAATATATTCAAAATTAATTTCTATAATATGATCTTCTTCTACATTATAATTACTTTTTAGCTCATCGGCTATTTGTTTTAAAATAATTGATTTACCACATCTTCTTATCCCAACTAATATTTTAATCAAATCCGAATTATAAAATCCTCTTATTTGTTGTAAATATTTTTCACGTATTAACATAATAATCACCTAATTAATAGTTTATATCAAGCCAGCAAAAAAGTAAAGTTATTTTGTTTAATCAAAATAACTTTACTTTTTATACAAAATAAAAACTGGAGAATAAATCTCCAGTTAATTATACTAATTCTAATTTTACTTCCAAAGCGTCGTCTCCAACTCTTTCTTTTAATTTAATTATTCTAGTATATCCACCATTTCTAGTTTCATATTTTTTTGCAAGTTCATTAAATACTTTACTTACAACTTCATTATCATTATGTAAGAAAGCTAATGCTTTTCTACGAGATACTAAAGTTCCTCTTTTACCATAGGTAATCATTTTATCAACAAACTTACGAACTTCTTTAGCTCTAGCTTCTGTAGTTACTACAGATCCTTCCATAATAACTGTTTTAGTAAGTCCAGCTAAAATGCTTCTTCTTTGACGAGTTTCTCTTCCTAATTTTCTATAAGCCATAAAGTTTTACCTCCTTATTCGTGGAACTTAAGTCCCATTTCTTCAACTTTGTCTAATACTTCTTTTAGGGATTTTTTACCTAAATTACGTATTTTAGTTACTTCTATTTCTTTTTTATTAATTAAATCTTGTACAGTATGTATTCCTGCTCTTTTTAAACAATTATAAGCTCTTACAGAGAATTCTATTTCTTCAATAGGAGTTTCTAAAGTTTTAGCAATTGTATCAACTTTCTTTTCGCTCATTAATCCAGTTACATCAGAAATTGAATTTAAATCTGTAATAATATTAAAATGTTCAATTAATATTTTAGCAGATAATGCCATTGCTTCTTGTGGAGTCATACTACCATTAGTAGTAATATACATTATTAATTTATCATAATTTTCATTATGTCCAACACGAGCACCTTCAACTTCGAAATTTACAAGTTCAATTGGTGAATAAATTGAATCTATTGCAATAACTCCAGGTTTATCAGCAGTAAATAATGCTTTATTTTCTTTAGCATCAACATAACCTTTACCATTTGAAACAGTCATTTCCATATCAATTTTTCCACCTTCAACAAGTGTACAAATTACTAAATCAGGATTTACTATTTCAAGATCTTGATCTACTATGATATCTCCTGCTTTTACTTCACCAGCTTTATTTGCTGACAAACGAATAACTTTATCTTCATCAGAATGATTTTTAATAACTACTGATTTTAAATTTATAACAATACTTGTAACATCTTCATAAACACCATCAATTTTTTGGAATTCATGCATTACTCCATCAATTTTAACACTAGTAATTGCGCTTCCTGGTAATGATGATAACATAACACGTCTTAAAGCATTACCTATTGTAGTACCAAATCCTCTTTCTAATGGTTCTAATTCAAATTTTGCATAATGTGTGCTTTCTGCACATTCAGTTATTTTATATTCTGGTTTTTCAAATTTAATCATAAATATATTTCAGTCCCTTCTATATTAATTTCTTGGTCTTTTTGGTGGACGACATCCATTATGAGGAACTGGTGTTTCATCTATAATACTTGTAACTTCTAGTCCTGCAGTTTGTAATGCACGGATAGCTGATTCACGTCCTGAACCTAACCCTTTTACGTGAACTTCTACTTTTTTAACTCCAGAATCCATAGCTGCTTTAGCTGCTGCTTCTGAACTCATTTGTGCTGCAAAAGGAGTTTTCTTTTTACTTCCCTTATAACCTATTGTACCTGCTGATGCCCAACTAATAACATTTCCATCTTTATCTGTAATTGTTACTATTGTATTATTATAAGTTGAATGTATATGAGCTGAAGCTTCTGGAATATTTTTCTTTACTCTCTTTTTAGAGTTTCTTCTATTATATGCCATTGTTTACCTCCTATTTACCTACTTTTTTCTTATTAGCTACTACTTTTCCTCTACCTTTACGAGTACGAGCATTTCTACTTGTTCTTTGTCCTCTTACTGGTAAATTTTTCTTATGTCTAGTACCTTCATAACTATTGATTTCCATTTTAGCTTTAATATTTAATTGAGTTTCACGTCTTAAATCACCCTCAACTATATATTTATCAACTTCTTTACGTAATGCACTAACTTCATCTTCAGTTAAATCTTTAATTTTTTTTGTTGGATCAACTTTTGCATCTTTACAAATTTGAGTTCCTAAGCTTCTTCCAATACCATAAATAGCTGTTAATCCTATTTCAGTATGTTTATTTCCTGGTAATTCAATATTTTTAATTCTTGCCATTATTTACCTCCTATTTACCTTGGCTTTGTTTGTGTTTTGGATTTTCACAAATAACCATTACTTTTCCTTTTCTTCTAATTACTTTACATTTTTTACATATTGGTTTTACTGATGGTCTTTTTTTCATTTAATATACCTCCATATTTTTTATCTTTTATTCCATGTTATGCGCCCACGTGTTAAATCATATTGCGATAATTCAAGTGTAACTGTATCACCTGGTAAAATACGTATCATGTTAACGCGCATTTTACCAGAAACGTAAGCCTCTACAGTATGTCCGTTAGGTAATTCTACTATATAATCTCCACCCTTAAGGACTTCTACAACTTTACCTTCTACTTCAATTTTATCTTCTCTAGTCGAAGTATTATTTTTAACTGTTTTATTGATTGTTTTTTTTACATTTTTTACTTTTCCCATTTAATCATTCTCCTGTTAAAATTTCATAGCCATCTTTAGTTACTAATACAGTATGTTCAAAATGAGCTGAATAGCTTCCGTCTTCTGTTACAATGGTCCAACCATCATCTAACATTCCAACGTATCTTTTTCCTAAATTAAGCATTGGTTCTATACAGATGGTCATACCTTCTTTTAAAGTATAACCTTTTCCTTTTTCTCCATAATTTGGAACATCAGGTTCTTCATGCATATTTGTACCAATACCATGCCCAACTAACTCTTCAACAACACTTAAGTTATGACTATGAGCAAAGTTTTCTATAGCATTACCTATATCGCCAATTTTTGCTCCTGCTTTTACTTCTTTTATTCCAACATACAAAGCTTCTTCAGTATATTTAACTAAATTTTTTACTTCATCAGATACATCGCCAATTATATATGTACGAGCACTATCTGATTCATATCCTTTGTATTTTAAAGTAAAATCAATAGAAACAATATCGCCATTTTTAATTTTTCTTTTTCCTGGAATTCCATGAACTACTTCATCATTGATAGATACGCAAATAGATTTTGGAAATCCTTCATATCCTAAACAAGATAAAATACATCCATTTTTTTTAGCAAAATCACTTGCAACTTTATCAAGTTCTTCAGTTGTTACTCCAGGTTTTAAATGTTTTTTTAATTCTTCATGTGTTAAATAATTATAATGTCCTGCTTCTTTCATTAAAGCAATTTCTCGTTCACTTTTTATACTTACCATAAATCATTTCACCGCATTTATAATTATATCAAAAATTTCTTCATTAGTAAATTCATGAGTATTTATTTTTAATAATTTATTATTATTCATATAATAATCTAAAATAGGTTTAACATTTTTTTGATAAGTTTCAAATCTTTCTTTGAAAGATTCTTCATTATCATCAGTCCTTGAATCTAAAACATTACCACATTTATCACATATATTTTCTTTTATAGGTTTAAATTTTTCAAAAAATTTATTATAAGTTGCTCCACAATTTAAACAACTTAATCTTCCTAATGCTCTTTTTAGAGCTACTTCATATTCTAAATCAAGATTTATTGCCATGTAATTATTTACATTTAATTCATCAAATAATTTATTTAGATATAAAGCTTGATTTATATTTCTTGGTAAACCATCTATTATGAATGGTTTAGTTAAATCCATTTGATTTAATTTTTCTTTTATTATTTTAAACATTAACTCATCTTCGACTAATTTACCAGATTTTAAAACGTTTGCTACTTCATTTCCTAGTGAAGTATTTGTTTTAACAATATTTCTTAATAAGTCTCCGGTAGAGATATGGTTATATCCATATCTCTCCATCAACATATTAGAAAATGTACCTTTTCCAGTAGCTGGGGCTGCAATAAAAATTATATTTTTCATTTTATTTTACGCTTTCTTCCATAATTTCTACTAACAAGTCCACTTTCAATTTGTTTATATGTTTCTATAGCTACACCAACAACTATTAATATTCCTGTTCCTCCGATTGTTATTGAACTTGGTAGTCCAGAAACATTTGAGAAAATTATTGGAATACCTGCTAATATAACTAAGAATATTGATCCTACTAATGTTAATTTACTTAAAGATTTAGAAACATATTCAGTCGTATCTTTTCCAGGTCTAATACCAGGAATATAACCACCACGTTTATTTAAATCTTTACTAAGTTCTTCAGGATTCATTTGTAAGAATGTCCAAAAATATCCAAATAACAAGATGAATAATATATATAACACAAATCCAGTTGGAGATGTATAAACAATATATTTATTCATAAAATCGACTACAGATTGTTTTCCTATTAATCCAGCAACGGTTACTGGAATAGTAAGAATAATTGATGCAAATATTACTGGCATAACTCCAGCAGAATTAATTTTAATTGGTAAATATGATGATTTTGCACCATATGCACTAGTTGTATGATTAGCATATTGAATTGCAATTCTTCTTTCAGCAAGTTGAATCCAAATAATACCAACAATAATTAATACATAAACTAATATGAATAGTACAAATAGTAATATTCCCAACCAATTTGCATAAGTTCCAGCAGTTATAAAAGAATTAAATGCTCCACTAAATACACTTGGCATACTTTGTAATATACCAGCCATTATTAGTAAAGATTGTCCATTACCAATACCTTTATTAGTAATTTCATCACCTATCCATAATAAGAATGCTGTACCTGCTGTCATTACTAATGAAGTTTTAAGCATTACCATTACATCATTAGTATTTAAGTAAAATATTGTTATTACATAAGCTTGAATAAAAGCAAATATAATTCCTAAATATCTTGTAATTTTATTTATTTTTTGTCTTCCTACATAACCTTGTTCTTTCAATTCTTTAAAATAAGGTAATATATCCATTTGAAGAATTTGAGTTATTATTGATGCATTGATGTATGGAGTAACACCTAGAGCAAATATTGAAAAACTCTTAAGTCCTCCTCCACTCATCAAGTTAAAAATTTCTAAGAAACCTAATTCTTCATAAACAACGGATGCCCAAGGAATTGTTATCCCTGTACCTAAACAGAATATTCCAAGGCAAAAAAGAGTAAAATATATTCTTTTTCTTAAATCTTTGTTAGATTTTGCAAAAATCCCTGAAATATGTTTAAACATTAAATCACCTCAGTTTTTCCGCCGGCTTTTTCTATTTTATTAATAGCATTTGTTGAAAATCTTTGTGCTTTAACTGTTAAAGCTTTTGTAAGATTTCCATTTGCTAATACTTTTACACCACTTAATTGTTTTTTGATTATTCCTCTTTCTTTTAATAATTCTGGTGTAACAACATCATTATTATTAAAGAATTTTTCTAAATCATCTAAATTAATTGTAGCATATTTTATAGCGAAACGAGCGTTATTGAAACCTCTTTTTGGTAATCTTCTATATAATGGTGATTGTCCACCTTGGAACCAAGCATTAATTGAAGCACCACTTCTAGATTTTTGACCATTTTCTCCACGAGTAGAAGTTTTACCCATTCCACTACCTGGGCCACGTCCAACTATTTTTTTAGCTTTTGTTTCTTTGCTTTTTGGTAAACTTTCTAATTTCATATTATAATTCCTCTACTTTCTTACCACGTAGGGCTGCTATTTTAGCTGGAGTTCTTTCTGATTTTAATGCTTCAAGTGTAGCCTTAGCAACATTAACTTGTGTATTTGAACCTAAAGATTTAGATACTATATCTTTAATTCCTGCAAGTTCAAGAATTGCTCTTGCTGCTCCACCTGCAATAACTCCAGTACCTTTTTTAGCAGGTTTAATTAATACAACTGCTCTACCAACTTTAGCTGTAGCTTCATGAGGAATTGTTCTATTATCTATTAAAGCAACTTTTACTACATTTTTATTAGCAGCTTGTAATGCTTTTTTAATAGCTTCTGGAACTTCATTAGCTTTTCCAGAACCAATTCCAACTAAACCTTTTCTATTTCCAACTGCTACTGTTGCAGAAAATCTAAAATGTCTTCCACCTTTTGTAACTTTAGTAACACGGCTAATTGAAATAACTTTATCTTCTAATAACATTTTTTTGCTTTCAAAAGATTTTTTATTATTAAATTTTCTTTCAGTATTTTTAACTTTATTTTCTTCGTTTGCCATTATTTACCTCCTAAAATTCTAATCCGTTTTCACGAGCAGCGTTAGCAAGTGCTTCAACTCTACCATGATATAGGTATCCACCTCTATCGAAAACGACTTTCTTAATTTTTAGTTTGTTACATTTTTCTGCAATATCTTTTCCTACTAATTTAGCAGCTTCAATATTACCACCATTTTTTAGGTTTAAAGCAACTGATGAAGAGCTAGCTAGAGTTGTTTGTTTTTCATCATCAATAACTTGAACAAATATTCCTTTATTAGATCTGAAAACATTTAATCTTGGACATTCACTAGTTCCGCTTAAATTTTTACGGATTCTTGCATGTCTTCTTAAACGTGCAACATTATTTGATTCTTTTTTTATCATACTCTTTTTCCCTCCTACTTAGCTGCTTTCTTTCCTTCTTTACGTCTTACATATTCGCCTTTGTAACGTAAACCTTTTCCTTTGTAAGGTTCTGGTTCTCTTACTTTACGAACGTTAGCCGCAAATTCAGATACTTTTTGTTTATCAATACCTTTTAAAGTGATTTCAGTATTACTTACTTGTTCTACTGAAATACCAGCTGGGCATTCCATAATTACTGGATGTGAATAACCCGCACTAATAGTTATTTTATTTCCAGCTACATTAAATCTATAACCAACACCTACAGCTTCAATTCCTTTTTCATATCCTTTAGAAACTCCAATAATCATATTATTAATATGAGAATTAGTTGTTCCTACCATAATATTAGCTTTTTTGCTATTATTTGTAACTTCAGTAGTTACTTCATTTTCATTTACATTAACTTTTACAAGGTTAGATAATTCTAAATTTAATTCACCTTTTGGTCCTTTTACATTAACATTATTATCGTTAACTGTAACTGTTACACCATTAGGGATTATAAGTTTTCTATTTCCTATTCTACTCATAAAATTTCCCTACCAAATATAGGCAAGTACTTCGCCTCCTAACCCTGCATTTCTTGCTTCTTTATCAGTCATAAGACCTTTAGAAGTAGATATGATAGCAATTCCAAGTCCATTTAATACACGAGGAATTTCATTACTTTTGGCATAAACACGTAATCCTGATTTACTAATTCTTTTAAGACCAGTAATTACTCTTTCTTTCTTTTCTCCATATTTTAGATTTAAAGTTATTTTATCTCCTTTAATATCTTTTTCATATGTAAAATCAGAAATATAACCTTCTCTTTTTAAGATTTCAGCTATTCCTAAAGTCATTTTTGTTCCAATAACTTCAACAGTATCATATTTTAATTGATTTGCATTACGAATTCTTGTAAGCATATCTGCTATTTTATCTTGTACCATAGTCTAAATTCCTCCTTTCCTACCAACTAGACTTTTTAACGCCTGGAATTTGCCCTTTATTTGCTAATTCTCTAAAGCAAATACGACATAATTTGTATTTACGTAATACACCATGTGGTCTTCCACATCTTTCACATCTTGTATAAGCACGAGATGAAAATTTTGGTGTTCTTTGTTGTTTTACAATCATACTTTTCTTAGCCATAAATTACACACTCCTTAATTCTTTTTGAAAGGCATTCCAAAATTGCTTAGTAATTTGAATGCTTCTTCATTAGATTTTGCTGTAGTTACAAATACAATATCCATTCCTCTAACTTTTACGATATCATCATAGTTTATTTCTGGGAATATTAATTGTTCTTTGATACCAAGAGTATAATTTCCGTGACCATCAAATGCATGTTTTGAAATTCCTCTAAAATCTCTTACACGAGGTAATGAAATTTTAATAAGTTTTTCCATAAAATTATACATATTTTCTCCACGTAGAGTTACTTTAACACCAATAGTTTGTCCTTCTCTAAGCTTAAATCCAGCAATAGATTTACGTGCTTTTGTAACTACTGGTTTTTGACCTGTAATTGTTTCTAAATCTTTTAAAGCTGCATCAATGAATTTTTCATCTTTTGCACCTTCTCCAACACCCATGTTGATAACTATTTTATCAAGTTTAGGTACTTCCATTACTGATTTGTAATTAAATTCCTTCATTAATTCTTTTGTTATTTTTTCATTATATAAATCTTTAAAATTACTCATACATTCACCCACTATTTCTTATCTTTCTTAGTAGTTTCTTTTTTTGTAGCTTTTTTAGTTTCTTTTTCTTCTATTTTTTTAACGTTAGATACATGAATTGGTGCAGGAAATTCTATAATTCCACCATTTTCATTAGCATTGTTAGGTTTTTGGTGTCTTTTAGCAATGTTGATTCCATCAACAACTACTTTATCTTTATTTTTAAGAGTTTTTAAAACTGTACCAGTTTTTCCTTTATCTTTACCAGCTAAAATTTTAACTTGATCATTTACTTTTATTTTCATAAATTTAATCCTCCTATAAAACTTCTGGAGCTAAAGATACGATTTTAGCAAAATCTTTTTCTCTTAATTCTCTAGCAACAGGTCCTAAAACTCTTGTTCCGATTGGTGATTTATCGTCTTTAATTATTACACAAGCGTTGTCATCAAATTTGATATAAGAACCATCTTTTCTTCTAACACCTTGTACACTTCTTACGATTACAGCTTTAACAACTTTTCCTTTTTTCAAGTTACTATTTGGAATAGCTTTTTTTACTGTACATACCACAATATCACCAATATTTGCAGTTTTAACTTTACTTCCACCTAAACATCTAATTACTAATACTTCTTTTGCTCCAGTATTATCTGCAACTTTAAGTCTTGATTCTTGCATTACCATAAATAATACCTCCTTATAGAATTACAGCTTCAATTAAAACTTCAACTAATTCATATCTTTTTGTTTTAGATAATGGTCTAGTTGCTCTAATTTTTACTGTATCTCCTGCTTTTGCTTTATTTTCTTCATCATGAGCTGTATATTTTTTAGAGTATTTTACTCTTTTACCATATAATGGATCTTTTTTATATGTTTCAACTAATACTGTAATAGTCTTATCACATTTAGCGCTTACAACTTTTCCGATTAATTCTTGTTTCTTATTCTCTGCCATTATTTGTTTCCTCCAGCTTCTAATTTTCTTTCGTTAATAATAGTTTTCATTCTAGCTACTTCTTTTTTTAATTCATTGATTTTAGAAGGTTTATCTAATGCACCAGTTGCATTTTTCAATCTTAAATCAAGTAATTCTCTTTTAGATTCAGAAATTTTTGTATTTAATTCTTCAGTAGATAGTTTTCTTAATTCACTAATTTTCATCAGAAACACCATCCTTTACTTCTTCTTTTTTTACAAATTTACATTTTACAGGTAGTTTATGTGCAGCTAATCTTAATGCCTCACGAGCAACTTCTTCAGTAACACCACTAACTTCAAACATGATTTTACCTTCTTTTACTACTGCTACATATTCTTCTACGTTACCTTTACCTTTACCTTGACGAGTTTCTAAAGGTTTTTTAGTTATAGCTAAATGTGGGAAAATATTAATATAAACTTTTCCACCACGTTTCATATAACGTGTCATAGCAATACGAGCTGCTTCAATTTGACGAGCACTAACCCAATTACCAGTTTTAGCCATTAATCCATATTCACCAAAGTGTAATTCTGTATTACCTTTAGCATGACCATCGTAAGAAATACGATGAGGTTTACGATACTTAGTTCTTTTTGGCATTAACATTAGTATCACCATCCTTCTTAACATTCTTTGTTGGAAGAATTTCACCTTTATAAATCCATACTTTTACACCAATCTTACCATAAGTAGTATCAGCTTCACTATGAGCATAATCAACATCAGCTCTTAAAGTATGTAGAGGAACTGTTCCTTCAGTGTATCCTTCAGTTCTAGCCATTTCAGCTCCACCTAATCTTCCAGATACAGCAGTTTTAATTCCTTTAGCTCCAGCTTTCATTGTATTTCTTATAGCTCTTTTTTGAGCAGATCTAAATGAAGCACGTGCTTCAATTTGTGAAGCAATGTTATCAGCAACTAATTTTGCACTTAAATCTGGAGATTTTACTTCAACGATTGATACATGAATATCTTCTCCAACTGCTTTTGATAAAGCTTTTCTTAATTTTTCGATATCTTCTCCACCACGTCCGATAATTACACCTGGTTTAGAAGTATTAATTGTTACGTCACATCTATCATTTTTTCTTTCGATTATAACAGAAGCAACACCAGCATCTTTCATGTTTTTTGCTATATATTTACGAATTTTGATATCTTTATTTAACATATCTCCAAATTCGCTATTTTTAGCATACCATTTAGATTCCCAGTCTTTATTAACGCCAATTCTAAATCCTATTGGACTAACTTTTTGACCCATATTATTTTGCCTCCTTACCGTCAGATACTTTTATAGTTATATGACTTGTTCTTTTATCTCTTCTATCAACATTTCCACGAGATGCGAATTTAATTCTTTTTAAAACCATTCCAGGATTGATATAACATTCAGAGATAAATAATTCAGATTCTACAGCACCGTTATTATTAACAGCATTTGCAACTGCAGATTTTAAAACTTTCATAATTAAACGACTAGCTTTTGTATTTGTAGTCTCTAAAATAGCTTCAGCTGTAGCAACGTCTTTACCTCTTATTAAATCCATTGTCATTCTAGCTTTTCTTGGAGCTATCATAGCGCCTTTATGAATTGCATATGTTTCCATTTTTTACCTCCTACTTTTGTCCTGCATGTCCGCCGAATTTACGAGTTAACGCAAATTCTCCTAATTTGTGTCCAACCATATCTTCTGTTACATATACTGGTATAAATTCTTTTCCATTATGTACAGCAAATGTATGTCCTACAAAATCAGGAAAAATTGTTGAACGACGTGAATAAGTTTTAATAACTTCATGCTTATTTTCTTTATTTAATTCTTGAACTTTTTTTAGTAATCTATCGAATACATAAGGTCCTTTTTTCAAACTTCTTGCCATAATAACCTCCTATTTGTTTTTCTTTCTACTAACAATAAGTTTGCTAGAAGCTTTTTTACTATTTCTTGTTTTATAACCAAGAGCAGGTTTACCCCAAGGAGTCATTGGACTCTTACGTCCGACAGGTGTTCTACCTTCACCACCACCATGTGGATGGTCATTAGGGTTCATAACAGAACCACGGTTTGTAGGTTTAATTCCTAAGTGACGAGTACGTCCAGCTTTACCCCAATTAACAAGTTCGTAATCTTCATTACCAACTACACCAACTGTTGCAATACATGTTCCTAAGATTTTTCTAGTTTCACCAGATTGTAATCTTACGATAACATATTTTCCATCTTTACCAAGAATTTGAGCAGATGTACCAGCAGCACGACATAATTCTGCACCTTTACCTGGTTTTAATTCGATACAATGTATTGTAGTACCAACTGGAATATTTTCAAGTGGTAAAGAATTACCTACTTTAATATCAGCTTGTGGTCCATTTTCAATAATTGTGCCAACAGTTAAACCTTTTGGAGCAATAATATATTTCTTTTCTCCATCTTTATAATTAATTAATGCAATATTAGCATTACGATTTGGATCGTATTCAATTGTTGCTACTCTTCCAGTAACTCCAACTTTATTTCTTTTAAAGTCAATTACACGATATTTTCTCTTAGCTCCTCCACCAATGTGACGAACAGTAAGTTTTCCTTGATTATTACGTCCACCAGTTTTAGTTTTGCTTTTTAATAAAGATTTAGTAGGAGTTGAAGTTGTAATTTCTTCATTTGCAAGTGTAGTCATACCACGGCGACCATTAGTCGTTGGTTTATATTTCTTAATTGCCATATTTTTTCACTCCTATCTCTATAAATCAATGCTTTGACCTTCAGCCAAAGTCACGATTGCTTTCTTATAAGTTTTTGTTTTTCCTGTATACTTTCCAACTCTTTTATCTTTTGGTTTTGTATTTAAAGTATTAATTTTTACTACATTAACTCCAAAAGCTTTTTCGATAGTATTTTTGATTTGAGTTTTAGTTGCAGTTTTTACAACTTTGAAAGTATATATACCTCTTTCTGCATTTCCAGCTGATTTTTCAGTAACAACTGGTGCAATTATAATATCTGGATTTAATGCCATTATTTAAGCACCTCCTCAATATAATTAATTGCTGCTTCATCACATACAACATAATCAGCATTAACTATATCATAACAATTAATTTCATCTGCAAGTATTGCATAAGTATATCCTAAGTTTCTACTTGCCATATATAAATTTTCACAATCTTCTTTAGTAACAAATAATACTTTGCCATCTAATTTTAATGAAGATAATAAATTTTTGATTTCTTTTGTTTTTAATGTTTTTAAATTTAAATTATCAACAACAATTAATGCTTTTTCTTCTACTTTACCAGTTAAAGCAGATTTTAAAGCTAATACTCTTTCTTTTTTATTTATTTTAAAAGTATAATCTCTTGAAGATAGAGCAAATACATGACCACCATGTCTCCATAATGGACTTCTGCTAGATCCTGCTCTTGCACGTCCAGTACCTTTTTGTTTCCATGGCTTTCTTCCACCACCACTAACTTCTGCTCTGCTTTTTGTTTTTACAGAACCTTGTCTTTGACTATCAAGTTGTAGTCTTATCATTTTCTTTAATGCATCATCATTAGCTTCTATTTTAAAGATACTATCAGAAATTGTAATATCTTTAACTTTTTCACCATTAATATTTTTAATTTCTATCTTTGCCATTTTAATCCTCCTTATAGATTAGCAATTATTTGCTTTCCTCTACAGTTTCAGTTTCATTAGCAACTTCTTGTGTTTCTACTACTTCAGTTTCAACAACTTCGTCAACAACTGGTTCAGAAACATAAGTTAAAATTTCTTTTGGTTCACTCTTTTTAGAATTTTTAACAGCAGTTCTAATTAAAACTAATGAATTTTTAGCACCTGGAATATTTCCACTTACTAAAATATAATTTTCTGATGCATTTACTTCAATAATTTCTAGATTTTGAATAGTAATTGTTTCACTACCCATATGTCCAGGTAAATGTTTACCTTTTAAAACTCTTTTAGGTAACATTGTTCCTAAAGAACCAGGTCCTCTATGATAATGAGATCCATGTCCCATAGGTCCTCTTGATTGCCCCCATCTTTTAATTGTTCCTTGGAAGCCTTTTCCTTTTGAAGTACCAGTTACATCAACAACTTCTCCTACTTCAAATAAATCTGCACTAAGTACTTCTCCGATATTATATTCTCTATCAACATTTCTAATTTCTTTTAAGAAGCGCTTAGGTGTTGTACTAGCCTTTTTTGCATGTCCAATACTAGCTTTTGTTGCATTTTTTTCTTTTTTGTCTACTACGCCAAGTTGAATGGCATTATAACCATCAGTTTCAACTGTTTTAACTTGCATAACTGTATTAGGTTCAACGCTTACTACAGTAACTGGAATTAATTTTCCATCTTTAGTAAACACTTGAGTCATTCCAACTTTACGTCCTAAGATTCCTTTCATATTAACTATCCTTTCCTATATTATAATTTGATATTGATGTCTACACCACTAGGTAAATCTAAATGAGTTAGAGCATCTATTGTTTCTTTACTTGGTTCTTTGATATCAATTAGTCTTTTATGAGTACGACTTTCAAATTGTTCTCTTGAATCCTTGTATTTATGTACAGCTCTTAATACTGTTACTTTTTCAATATCAGTAGGAAGAGGTACAGGTCCAGAAACGATTCCCCCAGTTCTCTTAACAGTATCAACAATCTTTTGAGCAGCTAAATCGATAGCTCTATGATCATAAGATTTTAAGTTGATACGAACTTTACTTTTTGACATATTACATGTTCTCCTTTCGTCTATATCTAGTATAGACTTGCTCCGAACGAATTACCTGAAAGTATCTAGAAATGTTTTTAACAACTCTTCCTAGTGTATCAGCAACCTCGCACATCTAAGCAGTCATACGAATTTAATTATATCAATATAAAATATGAAAATCAAGTGTAAATTATAACTTTTTTTCAAAAAAATTAAAAACCATTTTACACTTAAATTTATTTAATGTTTTAAAAAAATGTGAATAACATTAGAGTTATCCACATTTTCATTTTATATTCATTTACATTTTTAATTTACTTTATAATTACGTATTATCTTTCTAATTTATCTTTATTAAAATTGTGTGTTGTATATTTATCACATTTAATAAAGGCTTTATATTCTGTAACATTATTAAAGCTAACTTCTACGTAACCATCGCATTTTTGATTATCTACTTTTAAGTTATCTATCAATCCTGCATTTTTTAATTCTTCAAATGTGATTATTATTTCCTCACCATTAATAGGAAAATTAAAATCAGTTGCCGTATAACTTTTAGTAACTTTAACAAGTTCTTTTTCTAAATCTTTATATTTTTTAGTTTTATTTTTATATATAAATCCTATTGCAGTTAAAAAAGCAAATAATAATACTGCAACTATCCCCCATATAATTGAAATTCTTTTTAATCTATTCAACACTAATCCTCCATTCCTGAAAGCCAGAAGTTTGATATTTATCACAATTTATAAATGGTTCACTAGAAATCATTCCATCATTATTTTTTACTAAAGCATACCCATTGCATAAATCATTATTACTTGTTTGAATTAAATCAGCATCAATTATTAAATTATATTTTTTTAAATTAACGGTAGATACTACAATAACTCCACTTCCAATTTCTTCATCATAATAATTACTAATATATTTTAAAGAAGCTGTTTTTACACTCTCTTCTATATCTTGGTACTCAACAGAATCAGCTAGAAAAGTATTTAATTTTGGCAGATTACTATATAATCTTATAATAAAGAAAGTAGCAAAAAGAAGTGCCAATAATACTACAGCACCACCAATTAAAAATTCTCTATATCCCCATCCATTTTTATTTAGCATAAATAATCCCCCTAGTACTAATTAATAGCTTTATCACCATTTGTCTTTTGTTCTATAAATATTGGACCAAACTCAGTAGCATTAATGCTATCACGCTCATATTTATACATCTTATATCCTATGCCTACACATTCATAAGTTGTACCATCTGCATATTCATATGTTTTCTCACTGATACAGAAAATTGGCTTTTCATCTTTTCTTGTTTTAAAATAATCAATAAAAACAATGAATACCCATGCCAAAAATACTCCCAGCACAATAATTTTTAGTAACACTATCAACCCTTTTTTCATTATTCCTTCACCTCATTAACTTTATTATATATAATTTTTTTGTAAATTTCTACTATTAAGAATGTTTTACTCTTTATTTTCTAATAAATATTTATCCAATAATTCAAATACTTCTTTTTTATTTTGACACTGACAAACTTTAATCTTATATTCCTTACTATTTGGCATACCAGCCAGGTAATATAAAATATTTGTGCGCATTTCAAGCAAAGCTGTTTTTTCATTTTTATCTTTTTCAAGTAATTCATAGTGTCTTTTAATCATATTTATTTTTTCTTCTAATGAAACTAAAGTTGGAGTTTTGCCATTTTCTAAGTATTCTACACACTCTTTAATTAACCATGGATTGCCCAAACACCCTCTTCCAATCATTACTGCATCACAATGAGTTTTTTCAAGCATTTCTAAAGCTTTATAACAACTAGTTACATCACCATTACCTATAACTGGAATACTAACAGAATTTTTAACTTCTTTAATAATATTCCAATCAGCTTCTCCACTATATCCTTGACTTCTAGTTCGAGCATGAATTGTAATAGCACTAGCACCAGCTTGCTCAATGATTTTTGCTACTTCACATGCATTTATATGATTACTATCCCAACCACTTCTTATTTTAACTGTTACTGGAACACTAACTTGATTTACTACTGCTGAAACTATTTCATATATTTTATCTGGATTTTTTAAGAGTGCACTTCCAGCTTGATTTTTTAAAGCAACTTTAGGAACGGGACACCCCATATTTATATCAATAATATCAGGATGCATTTTTTCTTCAATTATCTTAGCCGCTTTTACAAATGATTCTATATCACTTCCAAATATTTGCTGAGCAATTGGTCTTTCTTCATCATTCATTTTTAACATATTCATAGTTTTTTCATTATCAAAACAAATAGCTTTGTCACTAACCATTTCAGCAAAAATCAAACCCGCACCCATTTCTTTTATTATAGTTCGATATGAAGTATTAGAAAAACCAGCCATCGGAGCCATTACTACTCTATTTTTTATTTCTATATTTCCTATTTTAAAACTCATATAATCAAATCAACCTCATCCCCTGAATTTAAATTCATTGAATTAGCATCATCAGTATCAATATGTAATTCAAAAACACCATTATCACTTATTTTAATAAAAGCAGTTAGTAAACCACCTTTTAAACCAGGGACTTTTACAGTTACTTCTTGATTATCTTTTAATCTTAAAGTATTAGCTAAATATTTACTTATATGAATATGTCGATTAGACAATATACAACTATTTTTTAATTTAAATTTTTTTAAACCATTAGATATGATTATATCACAAGCGTCTTTTAAATCTCCACTTCTTCTAATAGGTGGATCTATTCCAAGTAGCCTTGCATCTCTTTTAGAAATTTCAACCTGATTATAATCTCTAAATGGACCAACAATTCTAACATTTTCTATTTTTTTACCATTGTATTCAATAGTTAAAGTTTCCATAGCTGCAAATTCACCAGGTTGGGATAAATCTTGCTTTTTTGTTAAATTTTTATCAAAAAGAAGACGATACGCATCTTCAGTAAGATGAATATGTCTATTACTAATGCCAACTTTTACTTTCATTTTTACCTCTTTATTCTTTAAATAAACTTTCTGTTTCTTGCATTTCAGCAGGTCTTGCTATATCCATATAATCAAGTATTGTAGGAGCAACATTTGTTAAGTCTCCACTTTCTTTTAATTCAACAGAATCATCAGTTATTATAAATGGAACTTTAGATAATGTATGTGTTGTTACTTTTTCATTATTTTCATCTAACATAATATCCGCATTACCATGATCGGCAAGTATTATAACTTTATAAAAGTTATTTTCTGCTTCTTCAACCAATTTTTTCAAACACAAATCAACTGCCATTACGGCTTTAACTGTAGCTTCATAATTACCAGTATGCCCAACCATATCGCAATTAGCATAATTAACCAATATAAAATCAATATCTTTTTCCATACATGCTATAGCTTTTTTTGTTACTTCCACCGCACTCATTTGTGGTTTTAAATCATATGTTGCAACATCGGGTGATGGCAATAAGTATTTATTACATCCTTCAATAGGCCCATTATAAGTTCCGTCAAAGAAATAAGTAACATGAGCATATTTTTCTGTCTCTGCTATTCTTGCTTGAGTAAGACCTAGTTTAGATAAGTAAATTCCAAGGGGATTATTAATTACATTAGATTCTAAAAAAGTAGATGTATTAATATTTTTACCAATTGGAAAGAAACTATAAAATTTTGTATTTTCTAAATTATTTACTTTAAATTCACTATAATTTGGATTAGTTAAAGCTTCCATTATTTGACGAGAACGATCATTACGATAATTCATCCATATTACAACATCGCCATCTTTTATTTTACGATATTCGGTAGTAATAAGTGGTGGTAAAAATTCATCAGTCATATTTTTTTTATAACATGTATTTATCATATCTTTAAGATTAGTTGTCTTCACACCACGACCATTACAAATCAAATTATAATAATCTTTTATTCTATCAAAGTTAGAATCCCTATCCATTGCATAGTATCTTCCACATACACTAGAAATTGTTGCCAAATTATTATTTTTTATTTTATCTTCTAATACTTTTATGTAATCATATGCTACATCAATTTTTGTATCTCTTCCATCAGTTATCAAATTAAAATTAATATTTTTAATACCAAATTCAATTAATTTATCATATAGTTTTAAAAAATGTTGCATAGAAGAATGTACACATCCTGGTGAAAACAATCCCATAATATGAACTGGTTTCTCAGTTTCTTTTATATAACTAACCATATTTAAAAACTCTTCATTTTCATCTATGGTATTATCTAAAAATTCTTCTATTATTGTTTCATTTTGTTTTATTAATCTTCCTGCTCCGATTGTTTCATGCCCAACTTCACTGTTACCAAACTGGCCTTTTGTAAGTCCAACATATTCTTCAGAAGCATATAATGTAGTATGAGGATACTTTTTAAAAAGTTCATTAAAGTTATTTGGTTTAGCATCAATTATAGCATTACCATGTGTTTCATTACGATATCCAAAACCATCTAAAATTACTGTTATAATCTTTTTCATATATCATTTTCCTTACAAAAAAATAATACCACAAGATAAAAAAAAAGACAATTTATATCATTACAACTTTATTGTCTAATCTTAATCTATCTGTAAGAGTAATAATGAATTCGGCATTTGTCGGTTTGCTTTTATCAAAATCAACACTATTACCAAAATATTTTTCCATCAAATCGTAATCTCCTCTTGACCAACTAACTTCAATCGCATGTCTTATTGCTCTTTCCACTCTTGATGATGTTGTATCATATTTTAATGCTAATTCTGGATATATCTCTTTTGTTATACCTTTTAGCATATCAGGTTCTTTGTACATCATCATTATTCCATCACGAATATATTGGTATCCTCTAATATGAGAAGGCATTCCCAAATTATGTAACATATCAGAAACTTTGATACGCAATTCGTTTTCCTTATCGCTATAAAAAATTGGTTTTACATTCATTATTTCTAGTATTCTTTTTTCTAGAGATTCCATATTAAATGGCTTTAACATGTAATAGTCAATGTTATATTCGTTTACAGCTTTTACTGTATATTCCTTTTTATAACTTGTTAAAATAATTACATGTTTTTCAATATTATTTTCTTTCATTTTTTCTAATAATGCTATTCCATCAATTTCTGGCATTATTAAATCCATAAGAATTAGATCATATTTATCTTTTTGATTAACAATTAAATCTAATCCCTCTTTTCCATTTACTGCAGTTAATACTAAATCAATTACTTCATGTTTACTAAAATACTGTTTTACTTTGTTGACAATATATTCATTATCATCAATCATAAGTACATTAATTTTCTTTGACATGATTTCCTTTCCTTTTCTAATATATTTTCTGCACTACTCCTCCATTATACGTAAAAAAAAGACAAAATACTAGAATTTATTTTGTCAATTTATGTAACTTTACACATTTTTTTGTCGAATTATGAAATTTTATCTATTATTTTTTGTAATTCGTTAATATTTAAACAAGAATTCGACACTAAAAATCCATCAATTTCAACCATTGTCAACAATTTGTCGATATTTGTAATATTTACGCTGCCACCGTAAATTATTTTGTTGTTTGCCAGTGTTTTCATGTAAAGTATTATTTCTTTAATATATGAATAATCTAATTCTACATTATTCCCAATTGCCCACATAGGTTCATAAGCAATAATAGCATCATCTTTTAAATAAGATCTTACTTTATCTAACTCTTCTTTGATTTTTTTCTTTGCACTATCTAAATCACTTTCTTCTTCTGTTATGCAATAAATTACCTTTATATCATTTTTATTAGCATTAATAATTTTACGTATTAAAGTTTCTTTATCTTCATGTAAATATTTTCTACGTTCAGCATGACCAATAATAACATAATTTATCAGAAGATTTTTTAATTGCGTACCGGTCACTTCTCCCGTTATAGTTTCATCATAAGCAGATATATCTTGACTTGCTAATTTATAATCAATAAAGTTGTAGATATACGGTAATGATGGACATACAACAAAATCCACTTTTGAAGTATCTAAGTTTTTTAAATCATCTACATACTTTTTTACTTCATTGTATGTTAATTTATTCTTATGGTTACAAATCAAGAGTTTCAACTTCATCATCCTCATCTATACCTTCAAGTCCAGGTAAATTATTTGTTGTTAAATATTCAAGTGTTGCACCTCCACCGCTTGAAAGATATGTAAAACTATCTTTGAATCCAAAGTTATTTATCGCACTTACACTATCTCCTCCACCTGCGACTAAAATTTTATTGCTATTTGCTAGCATATTTAAAAATTCTTTTGTACCATTGGCAAATCTTAAATCTTCATATCTACCCATTGTACCATTAACAAAAATAGTTTCACTTTCTTCTATAATACTTTTATATCTTTCAATCGTTTTATTTCCACAATCATAAATAATATCATCGGCATCAAGTTCATTTAATCTTTTATATTTTATATAATTTTTATCATATGTATTTGCTACAACAACATCTAAAGGAAGCATTATTTTTTCACGATAATTTAGTAGTATATTTTTTACTTTTTCAAGTATTTCAGGATTTTTACTATATAGTGATGCCCCAACATTGATATTTAAAACTTTTAAAAATGTATTAGCTATACCACCTGTTAATAAAAGATGATCACATTTATCTAAAAACTTTTCTATTAAACTTATTTTATCTTCTATTTTAGCTCCACCCATAACTATTGTTAAAGGTCTTTTTCCATTAATTATAAATTTATCTAAAGCTATTAATTCTTTTTCTACTAAAAATCCGATACAACTAGGTACATATTTACTTATTCCATAAGTTGAAGCATGTTTTCTATGACTTGTTCCAAAAGCATCCATTACAAAGACATCGCACAAAGAAGCCCAGTACATTGATAGTTGTGGATCACAACCACTTTCTAAATTACCATTTAAATCTTCAAAACGAGTATTTTCAAGTAATAATACATCTTTTGGTAACATATTTTCTACCTGCATATAAAGATTTACAGCTCTAGTTTCCCTTGAAAAATATATTTCTCTTTTAAGTAATTCTCTTAGTCTATTATAAACTGGTTCTAAAGAATTTTTAGCTTTATCAGCTGGTGTTTTTACCTTTCCTAAATGACTTAAAATTATTATTTTACAATTATTATCTATTAAATAATTAATTGTTTCAAGACTTGCTTTTATTTTTGAATCGTCTAAAATAAAACCATCTTTAATCGGAACATTTAAATCGCATCTCAAAACAACACGCTTATTTTTTATATCAGTATTTTTTAAGGTTTTAAACATAATGATACCTCCTTACTATTTAAATTTTATTTGAATAAATATCTCGCAGTTCTAAGCATTTGAGCAGTATATCCTAATTCGTTGTCATACCATGCTACTATTTTAACTAACTGTTTATCATCATTTTCTACAACATTAGTAAGAAGACCATCAACTAAAGCTCCGCAATTTTTACCTAAAATATCACTTGAAACAATTGGATCCATAGTAAATTTCAAAGTTTCATTTTGATTATTTTTTAATAATTCATTTATTTCATCAATAGAAGTTTTATTTGTTAATTCAAGTGTTACATCAATTACAGAACCATCACTAACTGGTACTCTAAAAGCTGTACCATCTAATTTTCCTTCAAGTTCTGGAATTACTTTGCCAATTGCTTTTGCTGCTCCAGTTGTTGCAGGAACAATATTCATAGCACATGCTCTTCCACGTCTTTGTTTATACCCTTTTTTATGAGCTATATCTAAAGTTGCTTGATCATTAGTATAAGCGTGAACTGTTGTCATAAATCCTTTTACTATTTTATTGTTATCATTAATAACTTTTAGTACGGGAGCTAAACAATTAGTTGTACATGATGCTGCTGAAATAACTTCTTCATTTTTATCTAATATGTCATTATTTACATTATACACTATTGTTTTCATATCACCTTTGCCAGGAGCAGAAATTATTACTTTCTTTGCTCCGGCTTTAATATGTTTATAAGCACCCTCATAATCAGTAAATAATCCAGTGCACTCTAATACTAAATCAACTCCTAGTTTATCCCATGGTAATTTTTCAGGATCTTTTTTAGCATATACTTTTATTCTTTTTTTATTATTAATAATAATTTCATCATTTTCATATGTTATTTTATCTTCATGAAAACTACGATGATTTGTATCATATCTAAGTAAGTATGATAGTTCTTCAGCATCAGTTAAATCATTTATAGCTACAATGTCAAAATCATCACTTAAAATCATTTCTCTAAATGCTACCCTTCCAATTCTTCCAAATCCATTAATTGCTACTTTTATCATTAAAAATCACCTTTCCATCCTATAAATTCTCTCAATATTGAACTGCTTGATACATATTCGCTAGTAACTGGATAAAATCTTTTTAAAAATTCTATTAATCTCCTAGCTTCAGAATAATATTCAGAATCATATGTCACTGAATATAATAATGGTTCGACAAATACTTTCAAAACATTTAATTCATAAGGTAGTGCGGTATTAACTATCACATCTGCCTGATGAATGTATGGGAATATATATTTTTCTTCACCATCTCTTACTGATTGCCACGATTTTATTGTATTTGATACACTTACAGATCTAGTTCTAAAATCTCTTAATATTCTTCTAATGAGTCTTAAATCTATTGTTGAAATATAATTATGTGGATCAATATTAAGTGGTATGAACGGGCTTAAATATATCTTGTATTTATACCTATTATCAATATTTGGAGTTAAGTCATCATTTAAACAATGTAAACCTTCAATCAGTATAATACTATTATCTTTTAATTTTATTTTTTTATTACTCCTAATTCCTTTTCCTTCTGAAAAATTATAAATTGGTAAACGTATCTCTAAGCCATTTATTAAATCGTTTAAATCACTATTAAATTCTTCTAATTTAATTGCCCTTAAACATTCAAAATCGTATTCCCCTTTATCATTTTTAGGAGTCTTTTCTTTATCAACAAAATAATCATCAGTAGATATTTGAATTGGATCATATCCTTGTGCTTTTAAATATGATGATAATCTTTTACATGTTGTTGTTTTTCCACTTGAAGATGGACCTGCTATTAAAACAATTTTTATTTCATCATTTTCCATTATTGTTTTGGCACATTCATGAATATTTTCATTGAAAGTAAGTTCACAAGCATCGATAAAATCCTTTATTTGGCCATTACTTATTAAAGAATTAATATCTGATAAATATGGACATCCCATTTTGCTTAACCAATCTTTGCCTTGAAGAAATGAATCAATTATATTTTGGTAATGAACATATTCAGGAATTTGTCCATTTGTCCTTTTAGAAGGACATAATAGTACAAAATAATTATTATCTAAATATTTAATATCAAATTTATCAATTGCATTTGTTGAATAAGGTAATTCTGTATAGAAATAATCTAATTCATCTTTTAGACGATATAAATTTACAATATCATATGACTTATTATATATATTTTTGGCTTTTTCATCATCACCATGTGTCTTATAATATTTTATTGCTTCATTTTTATAAATATTTAATTTTTCAAACTTTAGATCTTCAGCAATAATTGATGCCATTTTTCCTTTTATTTTAGATACATCTAACTTTTCTATTAAAACATTTTCTACTTTTGCAAGCATTCCTTTTGGAACACTATGTTCAAAGATTATTTTTGCTTGTTGATTGACTTCTTTAACTGCTGTAATAAATATAAATTTTAAAGCTGCTTGATACATTTTATAACCATCTGGGTCCATAACATCAACTAATTTAATATTACAATCATGAGTACACTTCATACTAAGCGGTGTTAATTCATTGTTAATTTTGACAGCTAAAATCTTATAAGGACGATTTTTACTAATATCTTTTACGATTTCATTATATGTAGTTCCATATGGATAATTTTTCACTTCATTTTCGATTGTAACATTAACACTTTGCATATATCAACACCCTTATTCTTTTATTATTTTATCATTAAAAAACACTTTTTTAAAGTGTTTTGTTATTTTTTACATCCATTATGTGACTAATTAGTAAAAATGTCTCATTAATTATGTTTTATTAATTAGTAAAAAT
>JAEDGC010000075.1 GCA_016297695.1 Bacilli bacterium | reverse complement strand
AAATTACTAATTATTATTTTATAAAAATAGGACAAAATCACTAATTAGTCACAATTGATAACAAAAGGTTATTAAACCCTTTTGTTTTTTTTTATAAAATGTTATACTAATTATATGGTGATACTATGAGATATTTAAAAATAATAAAAAGAGAGACAAAAGTAATGATTATAGTAGTAGTAATACTTCTAGTGGTTGTACTAGGAATATCTTATGCATTATTTATGCAAGTAACAGATAATACTAATAATCAAGTAGTAACTACGGGTACTTTACAAGTAGAATATTCAAGTAATAATGGTTATATTTCAGGAGACACATATGATCAATTATTACCTATGAGTAATGATGCTGGTTTAACTCAAAATGGTTATGAATTTAGTGTAAAAAATACAGGAAATTTACCAGTAACTTATAATGTATATATTTATATAAATTATGCCGGATATAATGAAGATAAAGCATCTGGAGCAATAGATGGTGAAATATTTGAAGATTTAAGTTTAATAAAATACAATTTACAAGTAAATGATGATAATAGTAATTCAATTTATAAAATATCAGATAAAGTAAGTAAAGAAGAAAATGGCGTTAAAAAATATAATATATATACTGGAAGTGTTGATGCTAATAATACAATTAATTCACATAAGTTAAGAATATGG
Source organism: Bacilli bacterium (assembly GCA_016297695.1). GTDB lineage: Bacteria > Bacillota_I > Bacilli_A > RF39 > UBA660 > RUG14121. The sequence continues at coordinate 5,766 of JAEDGC010000075.1, read as the reverse complement.
TTAGATGAGGACATTGATACTAGTAACATTGGTAAGTATATATATTTAAAATTAGAAGTAGCAAGTTATGTAACAGGTCAAGAAGAAAAAATTGTATGTAAAAGAGCAACAACATTACATACAGAAGTATGTAGTCAAACATCATATAATTGTGCAGGAGATGGATATGCTGAAGGAGATACTATCACTTATGGTAATCTAGGAACAAGTGGAACACTAGCAAGTGGAGATGCCTTTGATTGTGATGTCAATGGAGATGGAACATATGATGCCCAAACTGAAAGATTTTATTATGTATCAGATATGACAAATGGTGTTACAAATGACTCTGACACAGCAGTATTAATCTACTATAATAATGTCAGTGGAGGCGAACCAAACAATTCAACAACATATGCATATAATACTGATTCTTCTAATTATTTAGGACCTCAAACAGCAATAGCGCAATTGCCAACAACAAGCCAGTGGAGTAATGTTAGCTTAAAATCAACAACAAGAGATATAACAGATGAATTGGGAACAATAAGAGTATCAGAATTTAGTTATGAAGGATATGCCACAAGATTACTTACTACTCAAGAAGTAAATCAAGGATGTGAATTTGTAGTTGGAAATGTTGATATTGGTGAATTAAGCACAAAATGCAAGTTTTTAATGGAAAATACAAAATATTCAAGTGAATCATTAAAAACGTATGGTATCTTGTTAGAAACTCTTTCGTCTTATTCTGTTAATGTGTGGTCTGTGAGTAGTGGAAGCCGTTATGTTGGTAACTACCCTGTCAATAATGTGATTTACCATGGTGTTCGTCCTACAATCGAAGTAGATAAAAAATATATAGAATATTAAGGGTGAAGTTTATGAAAGAAAAGAAATTTAATATATTTAATATAATAGTAGGATGTATAGCTTTATGTGCTGTTATATTATTTACATTATTAGTGTACTTCAGTTATAGTAATTTTAATGATGTAAAAAATGGAAATAAACCAGTCGGATATAAAGAAGAAAAAAATTATCAAAAAAATGGACGTGATATAACTGTTTATAATTATACTCTATATAAGATTGTAGTTATTAAATATGCTGATACAGAAACATATATTTTAAAACCATTTTTTGTTGAGGATTATTCAGGAGGAAAATAATGCAATTTGATAAATGCATAAAAGAATTTGAAAATTATGTAACTAATTATGATTTAAATGTTCTTCAAAATAGATATAAATATGATCATACTTTTAGAGTTTTAGAATTTACAAAAACTATTTGTGAAAGTGAAAAATTCACTGAAGAAGAAAAGTATCTTGCTTGTGTTTGTTCTTTATTACATGATATAGCAAGATTTGAAGAATGGACTAAATATCATTCATGGCATGAAATAGATCATGGAGATTTAGGATATGAAATATTAAATAAAAATGATTATATTTTAAAATACGTAGATAAAAAATATAAGGATATTGTTCTTAATGTAGTTAAATATCATAATAAGAAAGATATTACTGATGATTTAGATGAACTTACGATAAAAGTATTGAAAGTTGTTCGTGATGCTGACAAGTTAGATATTTTAAATACGCAATTTAATCCATATAATGAGAAATCTTTAACTTTAGATTATGATTATAGTCAAAAAGTAAAATTAAATAATTCTATAATTGATAGTTTTATTAGTGAAAAAATGTTAGATGCAAACATGGTTACAAATATAGCAGAAGATATTATATTTTATTTATCATATATTTTTGATATTAATTATAGAATATCTTTTAAAATTATTTATGATTTAAAAGTTATAGATATTAAATTAGAATTATTAAAAAAAGTATTATCTGATGATACTCAATTTAAAATAATTGAATTAAAAGCCAAAGATTTTTTAGAATCTAATATAAAATTGTGAGGTGAAATAATGAAAAAGAAAAATTTATTTATTTTTTGTTGTGTGATTGTTTTATTAATTTTAGTAATCAATTTTACATTTTCCAAATGGGCGATTGGTAGCGAACAAAATCAAAGTAACATTTTAAAAGTTTCTTGCTTTGATACTACTCTTACTGAAAATTCTTATATTAGTTTAGAAAATGCTTATCCAATAACTGATATTGAAGGATTAAATTCAGCACCTTTTAATTTTACTTTAAAAAACAATTGTAGTGTAAATCAAAATGTTCAAATTAATTTAGAAATATTAAATACAACTAATTCATTTGATCCTTCTCAAATAAAATTAAGTTTAAATGGAAATAATCCAGTTAAATTAAATACGTTAGGTACAACAGAAAAAAGTTTAGAAGATGCAACAAAAAGCTATTTAATTACAAATGATGTAATTAATGTCAATAATACTAATTCATATAATATAAGAATGTGGATTGATGAAAATGAAACGGTAGAAAGTGCTTCAAATAAAACTTTTGAAGCTAAAATAACTGTTACAACATCTTATGGAAAATAAGATGTTTTTTAATGAAATAATTATAATAATGTGATAAAATAAACCTGGGTGTTTTTTATGTTAGAAATTAAAAATTTATCTATACAGACAGAAGATAAAAAAATATTAAATGATTTAAATTTAAAAATAAATGATGGGGAAATTCATGCTATAATGGGTCCAAATGGAGTTGGAAAATCAACATTGTGTAAGGTCATACTTAATGATAAAAATTATTTAAAAAAAGGAACTATTATTTTTAATAATAAAAATATAACCAATGAAGAAACATCTAATATAGCTAAAGAGGGAATATTTTTAATTAATCAAAATCCAATTGAATTAGAAGGTATTACTAATGCTGAAATGCTAAGAACTGTATTAAATGCAAGCGGTAAAAAATTAAATATTTTTGAATTTAGTAAAAAAGCTAAAGAAATATGTAATGAATTAAATATTCCAGAAAACTTTTTGCATAGAGAAATAAATTTAGGAATGTCTGGTGGCGAAAAGAAAAAAAACGAATTAATTCATTTATGGATGCTAGAACCTAATTTTATAATTTTAGATGAAATAGATTCAGGGTTAGATGTTGATTCATTAAAAACAGTAGAAGAATCAATTATGAAATATTATGAAAAATATAAACCAAGTATTTTAATAATTACACATCATAAACAAATATTAGAAAATATAAAACCTGATTTTGTTCATATCTTAAAAGATGGAATGATTAAAAAATCAGGAGATTATAATCTTGCAAATTATGTAGAAGAAAACGGATTTAATAATATTTAGGTCAATATTATTGTAATAAACTTAGATTATGAATACAATAAATATAAACACAAAAGATTTTACAATAGAAAATCAAAATTGCAAGATTATAATTAATGTTGAAGATGTTAATTTAAAAATATTAGGAAATGTTAATATCTATGATTTTAATAAAAATAAAAATTTGAATTTAAATATAGAAATTGAAAAAAATAGTACATTAAATTATTATATGTTTTCTGATAATGTATTTGAGAATAAAGTTATTAAAATAGATAATTATGATGAATCTAAACTAAATTTTAATTATTCATTTATAAATAATGAAAATTGTAAAGTTGTGATAAATAATAATATTTTAGGTAATGATATAAATAGTAGTATAAAAATAAGAGGAATATGTTATAAGAATGCTACAGCTATTATTGATAGTAATGGATTTGTTAAAGAAAAAACAACTAATAATGAATTTAATGAAGATTTAAGAGGATTAAATTTAGAAAATGGTTTTATTAAAATAAATCCAAATATGTTTATAAATAGTAATGAAGTTATTGCTAATCATAATTCTACTATTGGAAATATTAATAAAGATTATTTATTTTATTTAAATTCAAAAGGTATAGATAATGACGAAGCCAAAAAGTTAATTATTTTAGGATTTGTTAAAAGTATTTTGAATACAGAAATGAATGAATTGATAGATAAAAATTAAATTAGGAGGTGAAAAAATTGCATAGACAAGATTTTCCTATTTTAAAAGATGGATTAATATATTTAGACAGTGGTGCAACTAGTTTAAAACCCCAATGTGTAATAGATAAAATTACAGAATATTATAGAGATTATTCAGCTAATGCTCACCGTGGAGATTATGATTTATCTTTAAAAGTTGATTATGAATATGAAAATGCTCGTGATGAAATAAAAGATTTTATTAATGCTAGATATAGAGAAGAAATAGTTTTTACTAGCGGATCTACAGATTCATTAAATATGATAGCAACGGGATTTTTTAGACAATATTTAGAAGAGGGCGATGAAATAGTAATTACTAAAAGTGAACATGCTTCAAATGTTATGCCATGGTTTAGACTTGCGAAAGAAATTGGCTGTAAAATTGTTTATATTCCCCTTGATGATAATTATTACGTAACTATTGAAAATGTTAAAAGAGTTATAAATGAAAATACTAAGTTAATAGCATTAGCTGAAATTACTAATGTAGTTGGAGATATAAGACCTATTAAAGAAATAACAAAGCTTGCTCATGATAATAATGCTTTTGTTGTTGTTGATGGAGCCCAAAGTGTTCCCCATTTAAAAACAAATGTAGTAGATAGCGATATTGATTTTTTAGCTTTCTCTGGTCATAAGATGTGTGGACCAACTGGAATAGGGGTTTTATATGGTAAAAAAGAACTGCTTGACAAATTAATTCCAACAAATCTTGGTGGTGGAATGAATGAATCATTTGATGATGAAGATAATGTTTATTTAAAACAACTTCCACATAGATTAGAAGCAGGTACTCCAAATATTGCTGGTGCAATTGGACTTGGACAAGCTATAAAGTATTTAAAAAGTATTGGTTTAGAAAATATTCATAAACATGAAGTTAGTTTAAGAAAATATTTAGTAGATAATTTAATAAAAATACCACACATTGACATAATAAACGTTGAAAGTGATAGTGGAATAGTAGCATTTAATGTCGATGGAATATTCTCACAAGATGTTGCCTATTATTTGAATAAATATCATATTTGTGTTCGTGCTGGTAATCATTGTGCTAAAGTTTTGAAAAGTGCTACAAATGTTGCAAATACCTTAAGAGTTAGTTTATATTTCTACAATACGAAAGAAGAAATAGACTTACTAGTTAAATTACTTAGTGATAAAAATAAAATATTAAGAGAGATGTTATAATGGACGAAAATTTAAAAAGAGAAGTAATATTAGAAAATTATCAAAATCCAATGAATAAAGAAAAAGTTGATGATGATAGATATATAAAAGTTAATACTAATAATGAAAGTTGTATTGATAATTTAGATATATATGTTTTAATAGATGACGGTATTATTAAAGATATAAAATTTGATGGAGAGGCGTGTGCTATTTCAACTTCATCTACATCTATTATGATTCATAATTTAATTGGAAAAACAATTAATGAAGCAATTATTTTTATGAATGAATTTGATAATATGGTTAATGAAAAAGAATATAATGAAGAATTATTAAACGAAGCAATAGTGTATGATAATATATACAAACAAGCAAATAGAAAACATTGTGCCCTACTTCCGTATTTAGGAATCAAAAAAGCTTTAGAACAGATAAAAAAATAAATGGAGATATAATGTAAAATTCACTTTCGTGAATTTTTTTTGTCGATGATTGTCGAAATTCTTGCAAAAGAAAAATAAGGATACATAATAAACGCTTGAGAAGAAGAAAAAAGATGTTTATCACTTTTCTATCTAAGGGCAATTTGTCAAATTTTTAGACAGATGGTACAGGGGGTTTTAATTAAATTTATG
>JAEDGC010000019.1 GCA_016297695.1 Bacilli bacterium | reverse complement strand
TCTACAACTTTGTCTTAACTTTACCCAATGGAAATAATTTTTCTCTATTTTCTAATACTTTCTTTTCTAATAAATTTGTTCCATTTTCAAATAACCATTTCTCATATTCTAAAAAATCTTTTTTACTTTTAGTTATAGCATCATCCATACTATCATAATATATATAACTAACTGGTGTAATTCTTTTTTTGTTTCCAATGCCAACAATCATCTCTTTTGTTATCAAAGAACTAGGAATAGCAAATTCAGGGTAATATATTGTCTTAAAATATTGTAGAATACTATCTTTTAGTTTTTTAGAAACACATTCTAAATTATATCGACCTAATCCGAAATGTTCTTTTAATATTTCATCGTTTATATCATAAGCCATAATTATAGAATATTTATCATAATATCTATCATCATTCTGTGAATCCATAAATGAAATTGCTGAATCATAATAATAAAAAAAATGCTTATATTGGATATCTTTATTATACTTAAAAGTATTTTTTCCATGAGGAGCATTTATATAATTAGGAATACCAATCATACATGCAAGTTCTCGTTCACTAATACATCTATAAACTATCATCAAAATCACCACAAACAAAAACTAATTGTCGAATATTATATCATTATATTTTGTATTGTCAAAATATTTAACCCCCTAGGCATTTTGACGCAAGCATCAAAATTGCCGGTAAATAGAAAAAATTAGTTTGTTCGCTTGTTTTATTATTATACAAATAGTATAATTAGATACAGGAAATACTGACTGTTGAGTGCTTGCCAACTTCTATAGGAAGGAGGCTTGATATTTATGAAGAAAAAAGATTTACTAATCTCATTTCTAATACTAATTATCATTTTATTAATAGTCTCATTAATGATTCTATGTATAAAAAAATAGTACTCAATCTACATTAGATTAAGTACTTTACACATTTAATTGGGTAAGTACTCAACGTGTGAAAGTTAAGTATTTCCCTTTTTTATTATATGCAAGTTTTCTCGCTTACATACTAATAATAACATAAAAAAGAACTTTTGACAAGTTCTTTTAATTTATATTAAGTTCGAATAGTTCGAACAAATTCGCCAATGGTGCGATACAAGAGTATATTTTGAACACTTATATCAAAAAAGATAGAATCTAATAAATATCAATTCTATCTATAGTATATCATATATATTTAAAAATTAAATAAATTATTTTTGTTTTCTACTCATATAATCGTTTTCATACCAAACATCAACTTCATCTTCTGTTGGTTCTTCAAATTTTGAAACTAATTTTTTCATTAATCCTTCATCTAGATAAAAATCTGCTCCACCTTTTCCAGATTCAACTCTTTTGTTTCTTTCTTCAATTTGTTTTTTCCAATTTTCATCTGATACATGAATATAATGTAATTCTGTTTCAATATTATTTTCTTCAAAATATTGTTTTACCTTTTGTCTTTCTTCTTTACTCCAAAGACCTCTTTCATAAATAACATTTGCACCAGAATTTACTATTTCAATACATTTTTTATTCATATATTTAAGTAATCTTTCACAAAAAATATTATAAAATTCTCCTTGTTCATTATTTATTAAATCATAAGTAGCTTCATCTGGTGAAAGAATAACAGCATTAACTTCTTCTTTCAATTTTTTTGAATAATATGATTTACCACTACATATTTTTCCACATATTAAATATACCTTTGACATATAATCATCTCCTATTCTTCTTTTATAATTCCATTTTCTGTTAATAAATAAAGTTCATTTATAACTTCGTCAATATATTTTCTATCATGTGATACGCTTATTATAGTACCATTATATTCACTTAATACTTTTCTAATAACAGGATTTGATAATGGACTAACATTTCTTGTAGGCTCATCAAGTATTAAAACATCACATTTATCTAATACTAATTTAATAAGAAATAGTTTTGCTTTGGTCCCATTACTTAAATCTTTAATATTACTAATCATTTCATCTCGAGTAAATTTCATATTTCCTAAAAACATTCTTGCTTTTGTAATTTCATCTTTACTACCATTAGGACATACAAAATCTAATACATATTTATAATTATTTAAGATGTCATCATAAGTTTGTGGCATATAACCAACCTTAATATCATTTCTATCTTTTAATTCGTTATAAATTAATTTAATTAGTGTAGATTTACCAACACCATTTTTACCTATAATACATAAATGTGCATTGCCAACTATATCTAACTTTATGTTTTTAGATAATAACTTATCAAATACTTTTAATTCTTCCATATTTAAATTGATTATATTTTTTGCTCTTGGTATTTCAACTTCTTCGAATGAAAAATTTATACTTTCTTCAACATCTGGTACTTCAGTTAATTCAGTTTCATCTAGTTTTCTCTCTTGTGATTTTAATGAATGCATTTTCTTTTTTAAAACTTTCGCTCCATGCGGATCAGCTCTTGTGATTGTATTTTGTTGATATTCAACCTTTTGCATTATTCTTTGTAGTTTTTCTTGTTGTTTGTTAAATTCTCTTTTTTCAGATCTTGCTACTTGTGTTTGTTTTTCAATTTTTCTAAGTCTTTGTTCAACATAAGTGTCATAATCAATTTTTAATAATGTATGTCTACATTCAGTCTTCTTTTTTATTTGTTCTAAATGTAAAATCATATTTGCTGTATTTGCTAATAATGTTTCATCATGTGAAACATACATAATTGGCTTATTAGTATTATTAATAAATTTTTCTAACCATTCTAATGTTTCAATATCTAAATCATTAGTAGGCTCATCTAAAAATAAGATATCATATTCATTTAATAGTAATTTTAAAATACTAATTTTAACTTTTTCACCACCTGATAATGTTTTTATTTTTTGTTTTAAAATATCATCAGTTAAATTAATCAAATCTAAGTATTTATATAAATTATTAATCTTATCATAATAATCCATTTCATCAATAAACAAAAATTTATATACACTATTATCTAATTTATCAGTACTAATAGATTGTTCTAGATAACCAATTCTATTGCCTTTTACATTAATATTTCCGCTTATTTCAGCATATTCACAAATACCCAAAATTGATTTTAATAAAGTGGATTTCCCGTTTCCTTCTTCACCAATAATAGCAAGTTTATCACCTTTATTTAGTATTAAATTAAAATTTTTAATTAAATATCTATCATTAATAGATATTGTTAAATCTTTTATTTCTAACATATTATGCCTCCTTTTTTCGGCATAATCAAAGTTTATGCCATACTTATTTAGTTAATGTTCTCATTTTCTCACCTCTATAACTTATTTATTAATTATATACATTTAATATTTTCTAGTTTTTACTTCTTCACCAGTTAACATTCTTGGGTCATATTTTTTCATTTCTTCTTCTGTTGTATAACCAACATATGCATATGTTCCATTTAATTTATTTGAATTAAATCCATAAACTGTCATTCTAGAATGTCCTTCGATTATTAAATACTTTTCATTATTACAAGTAATTAAAATTACTGGTGGAAACTTGTTTGTTTTATTATACTCAACACCATCTAAAAATGGTTGATTAGATACTTCATATATCTCTTTTCCACTTTTTATAACTTTTGCAGCTTCTACTGGCTTAGAAGTTCCATTAGATAGTTCATTCCAATAATCATAATCAATATAATATATATTATCTATATCGCTTTCATTTAGTTCTAGAAATTTCCATTCTTCTATATTAGGAAATCTTTCAAACAATTCTTCATCTGGATAACCTCTAAATTTTTTCATAATCTTTAATCTATCATTATTTTCTTGTTCATCTTCTATGTTACCATTTAAAATGATACTAGAATCCAAACCTAATTCATTAATAGCATTATTTAAATCCTCATTAAATCTTTTTGAATTTAATTCTCATTTTAAAAATTCAAGAATCATTTCTGCTTCATTTGTTTTTCTTATTAATTTCATTTTATTCCTCCATATTTTGGAGCATATAAAAACTCCCTAAGTAATAGAAAGTCTTTTGATAAAATGCACTTTAAATTTTTATAAGTTTAAAGAAAGTGCGATTAACCCACTATTACTATTTAATTTTAATTTTTCAATATTTACAAAATTTCTCATGATTAATCACACTCCTTTCATTTGTTTAAGTATAATATATGAAAACAGCCTGATTGTCAATATTTTCAATATAATTATACCACACAAACCTATATTTCCATACCATCATCATTATTCTTTTCTAATTCTTCTTCCTCCTCATAATAATAATCATATGAATATTGTTGTTTACTTTCTTGTTCTTTTTGTCTTAATTTTTTTCTTTCTTCCATAATATCTGGATCATAGTCATGTTTGAAAGAAAATAAACTATAATTATTGTCAAACATCTTATCAACTATATTTTGTATGAATTTAGGAAGTTTTTTAAGTACTTTTTTTAAATGAGAAATCAAATAATTTGTTTTTTCTTCTAATTCATTATATTTTTCTTCAATGTATTTATTTTCCCACTTTAAATGATTATTTTCTTCAGTTAATTTATTTATTTGATCCTGCATTTTATTTTTAGATTTAATAACTATTTTATTATTAACTCTTCTCTTTTTATCAATTTCTTTTTTTATATCTTCTTTATCATTATTTAAATCATTAATTTCTTCATTTATTTTTTGTTTATTATCTTTTAATTCAGAAACATCTTCTCTTAATTCATTTAATTCTTGTTTTAACTTTTCGGCTTTCTCATTAAATTTTAATCTTTCATATGCAGAGTAATCTCTATTCTTACCTTTTTCTTTTTTCTTTAATTTATTATCTTTTGAATAAGCTAGATTAAATTCTTCGATACACTTACTTCTCATTTTATCTTGAATAACTACTAATGATTCTTTTGTGAATATTGATGTTTTACCAACTTGTCTTTCCATACCTGTTTTACAATTTTCTTTTACTGGAACTCCAACTATATGCATATGTGGCGAATTTTCATCAAAATGAATTGTAGCATTAGCAATATAAAAGTCTGGAACTATTTCTTTTAAATCCTTTAATTGATTTTCAAATACATCTGTCATTTTATATTTTTCTTCTAATGATTTATCTTCCCAATAAGCCATATTACCAATTTCAATTATAATCTCACAAGCAAGATCATGTTTATCATCATTTGATATTTTATAAAAATAATCATCTATTTTTCTATCATCACGAACTTGTTTATTATTATAATTAATTCTTGCTTCATCAAATAAATCTAAATATAAATCTTTAACATCTTTAATAATATCATTACTACCTTTAATAGTAGTAATAAGTTCATTATTATTATCATATTGTCTTAAATTATGATGATTTACTTTTCCTAAATGTTTTATATTTTGTATAGCATTATTATTCTTTGATGTAGTTCCAGATGGTGAATTTAATGCTTCTTGTTTTGCTTTAATTGTTTTATTTTTATCATTACTTAAATGAAATGAATAAGATAGTTCTTCCATATATTCCCCCTAAATAAGAATTTGTTTTTTAGCGATGAAACCCTCAAAGACATAATTCATAACTTCCTATATATCTTGTCATAAACAAGATATGGAAGCTAAGGTCAAACCTTAGAAACCGAAATAATTATCGACTTCTTTCATTCTTTACAGAACAAAACGAACCACGATAATTTATAAATCATTTAAATTTATATACTATATAAATTAATAAATGATTGTAGAAAATATTTTATTTAAAACATTTTCTATTATTAATAATCCATTTCATTGCTTTGCAACAAAACGGGCTTATTACCATCGTCAATATCAGGTATCATTTCAAATAAATCTGGTATATCTACTTTTATATCATTAGGATTATTTTTAGTAGTAAACATACCCATACCTAATATTTCCTTTTTATCATCATCTATTTCCGTTGGAAACATTCTGATAATAACTTCTCCATTTGTAAGTGGAACTGTATCAAATTCTTCTCTATCTTTATAATAAACACCTTTATAAAATTTAACATCATAACATTCATTTAAACTTTTAAAGTGTCTATAAACTTGTTTGGCTGATAAAAATTCACTATATCTAACTTTACTATCAATTCTTATACCATTCTTTTCATATATAAATTTTCTTTTACAATCTATAAATCCATCCTCATATAATTTCTTAAAATCTTTAAAGAATGTTGTTCTAAAATTAACTGATTTAACAATCCAATTTTTTAATGAATCTTGTTCTACTTCTATATCATCAATATAATTCATTATTATTCTTGCTTTATCTTCTCTTGTTAAATCATTCCAACAATCTTCTATTGCTTTATATAACATTGGTATTTTAACTTGATTTATAAAATCCATATCTCTTTTTATCAATATATCTTCTGGTCTAAATTTTAAATCTTTTATATTTTCTTGTTCTAATATTTTTCTTTCTAATTCATTTATTGTTTTATCTAAATATTCTATCTCGCTATCATGTTCTTCTAAAGTAAATGAACCATTTATATATGCTCGTTTTACTCTTTCTTTTTTAGCATTTAAATTATTTATTTCTTTAGTTAATTTTTCTTTTGGATTTTCTAATTTATTTTTTAAAAGTGGTAAAAAGAAATTATTAACAACTGAATCATATTCAAATATATCTCCAAGTAATTCTTTTATTGATTCTTCAATAGTAGTTTCTTTAATATTGTTTTTACAATGTTCACATCCATAGTAATAATATGTTCTATCAAATTTCTTTTTATATGTTGCTTTACCACCTAGAATAGCACCACAATTTGGACATAGTAATTTTTGTAAGAATAAATATGTTTTATTTCTACTATAACTTCTAGAATTCTTCTTTTGCTGTGCTTGGCAATTTTCCCACATTTCTTTTGATACTATTGGCTCAATTACATCTTCATAATAAGTTGCTTTCTTTCCTGTTTTACCATGTAAATAATCACCTTTATAAAGTGGATTAGAAATCATATTTAATATTGTATTATCTCTCCAATTAGTTTTATTTAATACTTTTTCTTCATTAAACTTATTGGCTATTTTTTGATATGAATTACCTTCAAAATACATTTGAAATATTCTTATTACTATATCTTTTGTAAGTGGATCTGGAACCATCTTTTTATCAACTCTTTTATAACCTAATGGACAATGTCCTGGTATATGTCCTTCTTTAATTGCTCCAGCTAGTCCTATTTTTGTTCTTTCACTTGTTCTTTCTATTTCTTGTTGAGATACACTTGTTAATATTCTTGAAATCATTTTACCATTTGCATTAGTAGTATTTATATCATCATTAGCACAATCTAAATAAGCATCATTTTCTTCTAAAAACTTTAATATATTTTCCCAGTCATATACAGAACGAGTTAATCTATCTAGTTTTAATACAACAATAGTATTACATTTCTTTTCTCTTATATCTTGTAACAGTTCTTCAAATTTAGGTCTATAATTACCAGTTTTAGCACTTATTCCAGCATCTTTATAAACTTTATATACTTCATATCCTTTATATTGGCACATTGCTCTTAAGCGTTCTTCTTGTTCTTTTAAACTAAATCCTTCTCTTGCTTGATCTTCTGTTGATACTCTTATATAAAGTCCTGCTATCTTCTTTTCTTCATTCATATTTATTCCTCCTTCAAATATCAAAAAAGAGGAGACAAAAGCACTAACAAGTAATGCTCTTGACTCCTCTATAATTATTTACATAAATTTGTTTCAATTCCAGTATGTATTTGACCATAGTTGTACCTCTCTTTCTAATAAAAGACTGATACTGCTTGTCATTTATTGGTTATATATAATAATCATTAAGTTATCAAAAGTCAATACTTTCGTATAAAATTAAATGGAATTGATATATTTAATTAAATACTTTTTATATAATCTTCTAAATCTTTTATTAATAATCTTTTACTTAAATCTTCTACATATATACTAGTTTCATAATTAAAGGCTAAAAATGTTATTCCCTTAATTATTATCCTATGAGGTTCTACATATGCTAGATTAGTTCTTTCTATTGTTCTTAAACTACCATTTTCAATTATTGGTGTAGTATTACAAAAACTACATATAAATTCTATTTTCTTTTTTAATGATTCGTCAATCTCAATTTCTTGTGTTATTACTCTTACCATAAATTCATCCCTTTCTTAATAAACAAAAAAATCAATTCCATTTCTAGAATTGATATTTATTAGTAAATTGAACCAAAGTTCAACCAGATTCTTTAATGGTGGCTCCAACGGGAATTGAACCAGTGACACAAGGATTTTCAGTCCTCTGCTCTACCGACTGAGCTATGGAGCCATAAATGGCGGTCCGTACGGGATTCGAACCCGTGATCTTCTGCGTGACAGGCAGACGTCATAGGCCTCTAGACTAACGGACCATTTGGTTGCGGGAGAAGGATTTGAACCAACGACCTTCGGGTTATGAGCCCGACGAGCTACCAGACTGCTCCATCCCGCGATATTAATGTGGCGGAGGAATAGGGATTCGAACCCTAGCGCCAGTTTCCCGACCTGCTGGTTTTCAAGACCAGTCCCTTCAACCAACTTGGGTATTCCTCCATGTCTTTTTTAACGACAAATTGATTATAACATATATAAAAATCTTATGTCAATATAAATAAATGAATTTTATTTAAAAAAAATGATAAAAAACACTTGATTATTTGAAAATAATTTATTATAATTAAGAAGTCTTATTAATTAAGACAGTGCCTTTGCCCAAGTGGCGGAATAGGTAGACGCACAGGACTTAAAATCCTGCGGGTGTTAAAGCCCGTGCCGGTTCAAGTCCGGCCTTGGGCACCATCTTAATTAATCAATCAGTTTAAACTGATTTTTTTATTTTAAAAACGCATCATTAATCTGATGCGTTTTCTTTTATTTCTTCTAATTTTTCATTAATCCAATTATCTAAATTATCTTTTAAAGGAGAAAATCCTCTTATTGTTTCATTAAATTTTCCCTTACCTTTTCTAGCCTTATAATTAATATTTTTAATAGATAATTTTAAATTACAGTTTTCTTCATCAATTCCTATAATTCTACAATATATAGTTTCTCCGATTGTTACAAAATCATTTATATCCTTAACAAAGTTTTCTGAAATTTCTGAAATATGAATCAATCCATTATATTCAGAATTGATATTTATAAACACTCCATAATTTTCTATTCCAGTTACTTGTCCTTTTATAATATCGCCAACTTTGAATAAATTCATCAAATCACGTCCTCAAATTTAGTATACCATATTTTTTTTATTATGGTATACTTTATATGGTGATTATTATGTCAAAGGAAGAAACTATGAAAAAAATTAAAGATTTATTAAATAACCTACGTCCTTACTTACAAATGGATGGTGGAGATATTGAATTTATTGACTATAAAGATAATTTTGTTTATATAAAACTAAGTGGTGCTTGTGCTCATTGTGGATATCAAGATATGACTATAAAAGATGGAATTGAAGAAATGTTAAAAAGTGAAATTTCAGAAATTGAAGGAGTTATAAATGTTGAATTATAACTCTTTTTTATTTATAATCCATAAAACCTGTTCAATTTTATATAGCTTACTAAGTTCAAAATATGCATCTTTTAAAAATAATTCATATTCATCTACTCTACTTACAATGTCTAATAACTCACTTTCATCTTTTAAATTTTCAATAACTTTTTCATATATATCAAAGTAATATGATGGATATAATAACCTTGCATATAACATGTTAGCTTCATAACTAGTTAAATTAACTTTATAAATATAATTTATTAACTCTTTTAGTGTTTTTTTCCTATCAGTATAAAAAAACATACTTTTTAAATATTCTGCTACATCTCTTACTTGAATATCAAATATATAATTTAATGGGTTAAAAAATTCATATTCCATACAAGGATAATTAACTCTACGATGAGATAATACTATTTTTTCTTCATAATTATTTTGTTTATTAATATTTGCTATATTGGCAATACTTATCGCATTTTCTGCAAGACCAATATAGTAACTAAAACTATTTAAAACTATTTTTTTATTTCTTCCTAGTTCTTTAATTTGATATTCAAAATAATCTACTTTATTTTCCCAAAGATTAGCCCAATTATTTCTATACAATTCTTTTTTATTTTTATTTAGATATAAATTATTATTAATTTTAATTATATCGTTTAGTGTAATATCTGATGAAGTATTTGAATTTATTTTCATTAATATATAATTATTATTCTCATATAAACTATTTACTTGATTAAACTTATTAAATATAATTTGACTTATAGGGTATTTCATTCCAATTTCATTACAAATTTCTAAAATATCTTTTATTTCATCATTAGTCCGATAATTTTTTAAAATGCAAAACAAACTATTATCTTTATAAAAATAATAGTTATTTTCTTTTTTATGGATATCATCAATATAAATGTTATAAAAATATTTTAAAAATTGTTCCATACTTCATTATATAAAAAAAGCATAGGTTTTATACCTATGCAACTAAAGTTCTTGCTTGTCCTTCAGGTTGATATTCTGCAACACTAATTACTTCATTATCCATGTTACTATTCATTTGATTAACATTTTGAGCATTTTGATATGCTATATTTGCAACTTCTAATTTTGCATCTATCATTTGCTCTTTTTCATTTATTTTCTTTTCTTTTTCTATTAATAAATCACATAATGAATTTATTTTACTTCTAATTTCTTCAATACTCATATCTTCAACATTTAAATTATTATTAAAATCTGGTTGTTCAGGTATTTGTGGTTGAATAATTGGAGCTTCATCAATTACAGAAGTATTTTCTACAATTGGAGTTTCCATATTAATAATTGGTTCTTGAATTACTGGTTGAGGTTCAATAACAGGTTCTACATTAGATTGTTCAATTGGTTGTACCTCATTTATTTCTGGAATAATTGGTACTGGTATTTCTTCACTTGGTTGAACTAAATCAGGTGTAATATTATTTTCAATATTTGGTTGTTCAAATGCAACTGGTTCTATACTAGGTTGTTCTACTGTTAAATTTTGTTCAGTTACAGGAATTTGTAAATTATTATCTTCAACAATAGCAATTGGTTCTGCAGTAGGAACTTCTATATTATTTGCAGCTTCAATAGCATTTTGTAAATTATCTTGTGGAACAACTGGTTGTTCTACTGCTATTTCCTCTACTACAGGAGTATTTAATTCTTCATTAATTTCTTCTTTAATTGGCTCATTAGCCACTACTGGTTCTGGAAGTTTATAGCTATTTACAAGAACTGAAATATGTGCATCTGTTAATGCAATAGGATGCCCAATATTGTCACTTGCTATATAATTATCTTGAGTATCAACATAAGAAACTCCTTCGTTACCTTTTACAATATTGATTAATCCAGTCTTTGCTTGTTCCCATTCTTCACCATCAATAAATTCCAAATTATTTCCATTTTCTTTACAAACAAATGTAATTGTATTTTCATTTGCATCTTTTAATTTAGAATCTATTACTAAATAAGAATTTTCTCCATTTTTAAAAGCACATAAAACTTTATATGAATCTTCTCCAGAAGGTCTTGTAATCTTAATATTTTTTTCCATAATATCAACTCTCTATTCTATATATAATTATAACAAACAAAAAAAAATATTTCAATCCCTTTTAAGGACAAAATATTTGCATCCATATGAACAATAATTATTTATGTATTCATCTAGATTTTTAATATCATTAATATTTTTTGTATTCTTATTTGTAGATTCATTAAATCCTTTTAATCTTAGCTTACCATAAGACCAATCACCAACTACATAATCAAATTCATCAAAATACTCTGTTAATCTTTCTTTTATTTCTTCTTCTACAATAGCATCATTATAGTTTTTTATTATTTCGTATTCTACATTATTTATTACTAATTTTTTCATCTTGCTAATACCCCCACTATTATTGTAATAGTTAATATACTTATAGCTATAAATCCTGATAAAAGTAAAAATTCTACATAACCATTTTCTTCTTTTTTATCTTCTAATTTACCAAATTCTTTATAATACATTATAGCCTGCTCTAATCGTATGTATTTATCTTCTTTTGATTGATCTATTTTAAAGAAATCAAATACTTTATTATTTATATCAAATAATTGTTCTTTATTCATATTCATAATATTATCATAAGAATAATTTAATATTTCATATGCTTCTTTACTTAAAGTATTATTTTCTTCTAATTCATATTTAATATCTGTATTAAGCATTCTTTTTTTATAATTATAATATCTTCTTATTTCATTTTTATTTAAACTTCTATCATCATCAAATTTTAAATATGACTCAAATTTTTTAAAAGTTTCATCGGTAGTATTTACTGATTTAACTTTCAAAAAAAACATATCAATTAAATCTTTTTCTATTTTATTAAAATATTTATTTGGAACATTTTCTTTAGTTAAATAAAAATTCATTACGTTTTGTTTAAATAGTGATAAATTTTCTTTTGAATATCCAAATTTTGTAATGTTTTCATCAAAACTTCCCATACCAGATTCTGTATTTGTTTTATATGGATTAATTATATCTAATTCACCATAAATATTAATTAAAGTTTCAATTATATTTGTTATAAAATCATTAGAATTATTTTTTTCTAAATAATTCTTAATACCAATTGTAAATGCTTCATTTATAAAAAAATTTTGTTCCATAATAAATTCCTCTATCCTTTATTATTTTATCATATATTTACTTTTTTAATCAATAAAAGTTTTGGAAAATTATTTTTTTAAAAAAAAGTAATTTTTTTGTTGACAAAAACACTTTTATCGATTAGTATATGTATTACCAAATCACTTATTGAAGGCGATTTGGTGCTAGTATCACACTAGTCAACCCCTTTTTATTCTTTTAGAAGCTGTCTTCAGGGGGCAGCTTCAATTTTTTTTGTAAATATGAAAGGAATAAATTATTATGAATAACAATATTTTAATATATCAAATATTATTTAAACTCTATAAATTAGGTGTTGAATCTTTTAGTGTAGATGGCTTACACAATATATATACAAACCTAAGTTATATAATTAACGGTTATGATGATAAAAATCTTGCAAAATTAACATTTGACGAAAATGTTTTTGTTGATAGATTTGTATTCGTCTTTACTTATTTCGAATTAGGGTTATTTGTTAATAAAAAATTAATTTATAATGAACCAATATTTATTGAAAGTATAATTAATAAATTTCAAAAGGAATTAGAATTTGCAACTGAATTATCTCATCACATGTATAATTTATTATTAGAAAATAAAGGTTTAAAAAAGTAACTAATCTAAATTTTAGTTACTTTTTATTTTTTGATAATATTCATATCTTTTAATAGCATTATCTTTATTTATATTAAGTAGTTCTTTAGCAAGATTTTCATCTTTTATTTTTAAAGAATTATATCTTACTTCATTACTTAAAAATTCATCATATTTAGAAAAATCAGGTTCTTTAGAGTCTATATATAATTTTTTTTCTTCTGGAATATAACGCATTAAAATGGTATATCCACAATCTACTGCTAGTTTTTGTTCTTTAGTTGTACAAGATAAACCTCCACTTATACCATGTTCTACGCATGTACAATATGCTATAACTATAGAAGGACCATTATGTTCTTCTGCTTCTTTTAACACTTTAATAGTTTGCATTGGATTTGCCCCTAAACTTACACTTCCTACATAAACATTTGGATAACACATAGCAATTTTAAATAAATCTTTTTTAGCTACTTTTTTACCTAAATTTGCAAATTCTGCAACTTGTCCAACATGTGATGATTTACTCATTTGACCACCAGTATTAGAATAAACTTCTGTATCAAGAACTAATATTTTAATATTTTCATTAGAAGATAAAATATGATCAATTCCTCCAAATCCAATATCATAAGCCCAACCATCACCACCGATTTCCCAAACAGTACGAGCTGGAATATATTTCAATAAAGGTTTTAAATCTCCATTTATTTCTTCATTAATTAACGCATTATAAATTTCATTAGTAATTTCATAATTATCTTGATTATCTAACCATTTTTTGTATATATTTTTAATTTTTTCACTTGCATTATTATCATTTTCCATTAGGTGTTTTATTTGTTCTCTTTTTAATTTATAAGATAAATGGATTCCATAACCAAACTCAGCGTTATCTTCAAATAACGAATTGGCCCAAGCAATTGTATAAGGTGTTGATGGTGCACTTCCACCATAGATTGAGGAACACCCAGTTGCATTAGCTATAACTAATTTATCTTGATAAAGTTGGGTTAAAAGTTTAATATAACTTGTTTCCCCACATCCAGCACATGCACCCGAAAATTCAAATCTCGGCTTTTCAAATTGACTTCCTTTAATATTGAATTTATCCATTATTTTCGGATTTTCATAATTTCGATATTTATCAGCTTCTAATTGTTTATTTATATCAAATTCACCAAATTTTAAAGCTTTTTTTCCAAATTTTCCAGTACAAACATTAATACATAAGCCACATCCCGTACAATCTGCTTCAGAAATAGAAACTGCATAATTATATTCATTATTTCCTAAAAGAGGTATTCCTATTTCATCTTTAACTACAATTGTTCTAATTACTGCATGAGGACATACAATTGAACATTGACCACATTCAATACAATTTTCTTTTACCCATTTAGCAACTTTTGTTGAAACATTTCGTTTTTCAAATTTAGATAATCCACACGGAAAACTTCCATCTTTTATATCTAATATTTCACTAACTTTTAATTCATTTCCTTTTAAAGAATTTATTCTCTCAAATATATTTTGTTCTTTATTATCTTTTTTGTTAAATTCATTAATATTAATTTTATTTATATTGTCAAAAGTTTCATCAATAGCTTTTAAATTATTAGCAACAACACTTTCACCTTTAGTTTTAAATTTTTCTTTTATAGATTCTTTTACTAATTCTATAGAATTATCTACTTTTAAAAGTTTTAATATTATTACTTCCATTATTTTATTAATTTTTCCAGCAATATTATTATCAAGTGCTATTTTTTCTGCATCAATTGTTATGATAGAAATATTTTTATTTTTCAAAGATATTTGAGTTTTTAACATTTCTAATAATTTATCAATGTTGGTGCAGTTAATCAATAATATTCCATTGTCTTTTATATTATCAAGCATATCATATTTTGCAAAATATTCTTGCTTTGTTACAACTACAATGTCTGGATTAGTTACGTAATATGGGCGATTAATTGGATTTTTAGCAATTCTAAGATTACTAATAGTTACACCACCACTTTTCTTAGAATCATATTGAAAATAACCTTGAGCATAATTTGAAGTTTTATTGCCAACTGTTTTTATTATATCTTTACTTGCACTAACCATTCCATCTGATCCAAAGCCATAAATTTTTATTTCTTTTCCTTCATTTGGAATTTCATAATTAGTTTTTTCTAAAGATAAATTTGTTACATCATCTTCAATTCCAATTGTAAAATTATTTTTAACTTCATTTTCTAAATTTTTATAGACACTATATATATCAGAAGGTTCAACATTTTTACTTGAAATGCCATATCTTCCTCCAACTACATCGATATTTTTATCTTTTAATGCCGCTACTATATCTAAATATAATGGTTCACCTATACTTCCAGATTCTTTTGTTTTATCAAGAACAGCGATATTTTTTACGTTTTTTGGCAAGACATTTAACAAATATTTTTCACTAAATGGACGATAAAGATGCACTTCTATTAAGCCATATTTTTTACCTTTTTTATTCTCTTTATCAATTACAAGTTTTATTGTGTCACAAACGCTTCCCATAGCGACAATTATATGATCTGCATTATTATCTCCGTAGTATTCAAATGGTTTATAATTTGTATTTGCTATTTTATTTATTTTTTGCATATAATCGTTAACAATATCAGGCATTTTATTATATAAACTATTTCTTGCTTCTAAACTTTGGAAATATATATCTTCATTTTCAGCCATTCCTTTTTGAATGTTAGATTTATAATTTAATGATTTTTGCTTAAATTCATTTATTTTTTGATAATCAACTAAATTTAAAAATTCTTTTTCATCAATTAAATCTACTGTATTAATTTCATGACTTGTTCTAAAGCCATCAAAAAAATGTAAAAAAGGTAACGATCCTTTGATTGCAGATAAATGTGCTACTGCACTAAGATAATATGCATCTTTTACATTACTAGATGCAATCATACAAAATCCGGTTTGACGTGTTGCATAAATATCTGAATGATCACCAAAAATAGATAATGCATGAGTAGCTACTGTTCTAGATGCGACATGAATAACTCCTGGTAAGCATTCCCCTGCCATCTTATACATATTTGGAATCATTAATAATAATCCTTGACTAGCAGTAAACGTTGATGCTAAGGAACCACTAATTAAAGCCCCGTGCATTGCACCTGCAGCTCCAGCTTCACTTTGCATTTCGACAACTTTTACCTTTTCATTAAATAAATTTAATTTATTCTTACTAGATAACAAATCGATATTAGAAGCCATCGGACTTGATGGTGTTATTGGATATATACTACACATTTCACTAAATAAATATGCTACTTTACTTGCTGCTGTATTTCCATCAATTATACATTTCATTTTTCATCATTCCTCTACTATTTAAATTATATCTCAAATCATAAAAAGAAAAAAGAAACTTTTTAATTTTTAAAAACCCACATGTAAATGTGAGTTTTATTTTCTTACTAAACTTTGAACTTTCAATAATAAACTATCTAAATCAAATTCCATTTCTTTAGCTACTTCATCTGAAGTACCACTAAATCCGAAATCATTAAGACCTATCGCATAATCATTGCTTGTGGCAAGGCTTCCTAAAACATATGGATTTGAAGCTTCTAATGTTATTCTCTTAGTTTCATTAGCTAACAATTTATTCTTATATTCTTCATCTTGATTTAAAAATAATTCTAAACTTGGAATGCTAACAACATTCAAATTAATTCCATTAACAGCTAATTTATTAGCAATAATATAAGCATTTGTTAAATCACTACCACTAGATATCAAAATAGCATCTGGTTTGCTTCCACAATCTCTTACTAGATATGCACCACGTCCAATCAAAGATGAATTTGTACCTGGAATTTTAGGAACTTTTTGTTTAGTTAATACTAATGCTGTAGGTTTATTTTGTTTTAAAATATTATCCCATGCTCCCATTAATTCAGTAATATCTGCAGGTCGATATGTTATTAAATTTGGGATTGTCCTAAGCATTGCTAGTTGTTCAATTGGTTCATGAGTTGGTCCATCTTGACCAATTAATATTGAATCATGACTAAATATATAAGTTACTGGTAATGACATTAAAGCACTCATTCTAATTGCTGGTTTAAGATAATCACTAAATGCTAAAAATGTTGACCCACATACCTTTAATCCAGATAAAGCCATCCCATTTAAAATAGCTCCCATCGCATGTTCTCTTACACCAAATCTTATATTTCTACCAAGGGGGTTTTTATCTGACATAACTGTACTATTATCTATTACATTTTTTACAGATTTAAATAAATCAGCACTTCCATTTAACATTAAATTAGTATTGCCGGCAAAAAGATTCATAACTTTATAATTAGATACAGTCAATTCTTCATTATAATTTACATTTATTTGATATTTACTACTATCAAAATTTATAATGTTTTTATTATTTTGTAACATATTTAAGATATGATCTAAATTTTCACTTTTTGAAATAGAGATATTATTCATCATTTCATGCCAATTATGTATCTCTTTTTTCATTCTTGTTATTACTTTATCTTTCATATAAATCATAGTGTCTTTAGTTACATAAAAAGGTTGAGAAGTAACATTTAATGTTTGTCTTAAATTATAAAGATCAGCATCTGATAATGGTCCGCTATGAACCTGACTAGTATTTTGATTATAGCTTCCTTTACCTAAAATTGTTTTAAATATTACTATAACAGGTTTATCACTTTTTTTAGCACTATTTAAAGCTCTATCTATTTGAAGTAAATTTGAACCATCTTTAACTTTAATAACTTCAAATCCAATAGATTCAAATCTTTTTTCCATATTCTCATTAAAAGTTGTTTCTAGCGTACCATCAATACTCATATTATTATCATCATAAAGTACTACTAAATTATTTAATTTTTGGGCGCCAGCAAAAGATAAAGCTTCATAAGAAACACCCTCCATTAAGTCTCCATCACTACACATAACATAAGTTTTATAATCAATTATTTTTTGTTTTTTATCTTCTTCTTCATCAAGTAAAGCTTCAATATATCTTTGGGCAAGAGCCATACCAACAGCTGTTGCTACTCCTTGACCTAATGGCCCTGTCGAGCACTCTACTCCTGGAGTAACACCATATTCTGGATGTCCTGGAGTAATAGAATTTAATCTTCTAAAGGATTTTAAATCGTTCATACTAATATTATAACCACAAACATGTAATATTGCGTATAGTAAAGCTGAAGCATGTCCGCTTGATAAAACAAATCTATCTCTATTAATCCATTTATCATTTTCCAAATCAATTCTTAAATGATTAGCATATAAAGTATATAATATTGGTGCTTGAGATAAAACTGCTCCTGGATGACCCGTTGAAGCATTATTTATCATATCTAATGCTAAAATTTTAATTTCATTAACACATTGTATATCTTTTTGATTCATATTTACACATCCCTATTATCTATAGTATAACAAATTTATAGAAAATCACAAAGAAAAATCGGAACAAAATTTTGTCACAATTTATTCACACAAACATTATAGTTTTCTAAATAAAAACGTGATTCTTTCTCTACTAGTATATTCTATATTACCGGTATAACCAACTCTTCAGAGGCTCTTGTCAAGAGGTAAATAGTATGCTATTATTTATTTAGTGAGAAGCAGACATTCTTTAAGGACTGATGCTTACCACTTGTTGTTTGGTAGCACCTTTATTCAGGTTTAGAATAAAGATGCTTTTTTATTACCTTATATTACTTTTGTAAGTATATAAAGTAGTATAAAAATAATTACAAATAATCTAAAGATTGTTAAATCTTTTTTATCCATAACCAATCACTTTCCTTTACTTCTTCTCCCCTGAAAACTTTTGTCCTTAGATAGAAAAGTGATAAACATCTTTTTTCTGCTTCTCGAGTGCTTATTATATATCCTTATTTTTCTTTTGCAATACTTTCGACAATTATAGACAAAAAAATTCACTTTTGTGAATTTATGCTGTTCTTTTGTACATATATACTACTGTATATGGATTTTGTATATTGATGCTTTCTAGAGAATTATTTGTATAATTTCCAGTAAAAGTATGAGTATGTGACTCAACTCCAGTTATTTTATTTGCCCACCAATCAGTGACAGTATGTGAATGATCACCACTAGAATTAATATGAATGTCAGCACTGCCATAATAGTTTAGTGTTGAAGAACCTGCATCTTGATTCCAAAAAATTCCTTGATCCCATCTTAAGACATAACCGCTTACCCATGTCGAAGACCATCCGTCGTATCCTGCTACTCCAACTCTATGATAATGGCTACCATTTGTACTAGTTTTTTCTGTAGTTGATGCATATCCAATTGTATAACCTGATCCTGTTGAATTTGTAGTTCCAGTTACACTTAATGAAGGAATATTTTTACTACTTAATGTTACAGTTGATGAACCACCACTTCCTTTTGTTGAGTCATTTGTTATATAATTTGTTCCATCATCACCAATTAGAGTTGTTCCAGATGAATATTTTACCCATGTTCCTCCAAATTTATCTTGAACTTTTTCTACTGTATCATCTTCTGTTGACATATAGATACTTCCAACAGGATATATTATATTTACAATATCTTGTTTTAATTTTTCTCTATCTGTAGTTAAGGAATATAATTCATCTATTGCTCCATTTACATTACTTGATGATCCTCCACTTTTTGAGGTATCATAATATACTGATGTACTTGATAAAGTTGTTGCTGCTTTAGTTGCTATTATACTTGATATTATTATTGCTGTTATTAATACGATTATGTGCTTTATATTATCATTTGCTTTCAAATAGATTCACTTCCTACTAGTTTATTTTATGTTATCAGTATAAACATTATCAAAAACAGTTGTCAATATAAAATATATTAATACGTTAAGTCTTTTATCGTACCAAATATGTTATAAATTTTTATTTATTTTTTGTGCATAATATTAAATATGTTGGTTATTATTACTTTTTGAATGAATAATATAATGATCCAACGCTTTTTATTTTGCAATAAATTACTATAATTTTATTTGAACTTTTCGTTAGAAATTTGGTACAATATTTTAAAGGTGATTTTTATGTTAAGAGCATTTCAAATTGAATTAAATAAACTAATAACTTGGGTTTGTAAATTATTTGGATATAATTCTACTGTATTTCCTGGTTCAATTACTTATAATATAAGACAAAATATTTTAACTAAGATTAAGTATCCAAAATATGTAATTGGTGTTACTGGTTCATCTGGTAAAGGAACAACTACTGACTTAATAGCCACTACTTTAAAAAAAGCCGGCTTAAATGTTGTTTATAATGCTAGTGGTTCAAATGGAATTAGAGCTATTACTACGACTATCTTAAATAATTGTAATATTTTTGGAAAAATGAAGTGCGATGTTTTACTTCTTGAAATAGATGAAAGACATTTACATTTAGCTTTTAATAAAAATAAAATGACTCATTTAGTTATAACAAACATAACCCGTGATCAACCTGCTCGAAATGGAAGTCCAGATTCAATATATGAATACATTTTTAAAACATTAGATGGATCCACTACTCTTGTTGTAAATGGTGATGATCCTACTGTTAGTAAATGTAAGTTACTATATCCTGGAAAAGTTATTACTTATGGTTTAGAAAAGACAAAAGATAGTTATGAAACTTCAAATTTTTTATCTGTTGATAGTGCTTATTGTCCTGGTTGTCATACAAAACTAAAATATAATTTTTATCACTATGGACATATTGGTGATTATAAATGTCCTAATTGTAAATTTAGTAGAAATCCTCTTGACTTTTGCGCAACACATTTAAACCTTGATGAAAAAACTATAAAAATTAATAATAAAACTTTTAGAATAAACAAAAATATTTTATATGCTGCTTATAATACTTTAGGAGCTTATAGTTTATGTAAAACAATTGGTATATCAGATGAAATACTTGATGATACCTTAAATAAAAATATAAAAGAAGCTAAGCGTGGTCATGAATATAAAATAAAAGATAAAACTATAACAATGTTAGAAAGTAAAAATGAAAATTGTTTAAGTTATTTTCAATCAATTAAATATATTGTTGATCAAGATGGTGATAAAACTGTCATCCTAGGTTTTGATAACGTATCAAGGAGATATAAATTTAATGATTTATCTTGGTTATATGATGTGGACTTTGAAATGCTTAATGATAATTCCATTAAAAAAATAATTTGTATTGGAAGATTTAAGTATGATGTTGCTAATAGATTAAAATATGCATCTATTCCAGAAAACAAAATAATTTTAATAAATGATATTAAAGATATATTAAGTACTGCTTTAAATGAGAAAGCTAAAAATATTTATACTATGGTTTGTTTTGATATGACCGCTATAATAAAAAATCAAATTAAGGAGATATCCAATGAAAACAATTAAAATAGCTCATTTGTATTATGATTTAATGAATCTCTATGGTGAAAATGGAAATGTTTTATGTTTAAAAAAATATTTAGAAAATCAAAATATTGATGTATTTGTTGATTATTTAACAAAAGATGATAAGATTGATTTTAATAAATATGATATCTACTATATAGGTAGTGGAAATGATGAAAACTTTATGATTACATTAAAAGATTTAGAAAAATATAAAGATGATTTAAAAAAAGCAATCGATAATAGTTTTTTTATAGTTACTGGTAATGCCTTAAATTTATTTGGTAAGAAATATTATAATAAGAATATTGAAATAAATTTATTAAACATCTTAGATTATTCTGTTAAAGAAAATAAAAAAAGATTAGTTGGCGAACAACTTTATAAAACCAATTTAATTAATCAAGAAATTATTGGATTTGAAAACCGTTCTACTTATTTAATAAATAATAATGAAAAAAATTTATTTGAATCTATTAAAGGATTTGGCAACAAAAAAAATGAAAAAAACGAAGGTATTAAACATAATAATTTTTATGGTACATATCTTCTTGGGCCATTACTTATTCGTAACCCCTATTTTACTAATTATATAGTTAAAGAAATATGTAAAAAATATAATATTGAATATAACGAAACATATAATAACTTTGAATTAAAAGCATACGAAAATTATAAGACTTTCATTAATGAAAAATAAGTGATATAATAGCTCTCATTAAAGGGAGTTTTTTCTATGAATAAAATTTATTTAAATAGTAAAGATTTTAATTTTTATGAGATTTTTTATGGATATGAAAGTAATATCTATTTATTTGATTCAACTCATCTTATGAAAATATTTAAAACTGATAACATCGAAGTTTTAGAAAATAAATTAACAAAAATAGAATTATTATCAATGATAAATAGCAACGATGTATTACCAGTTGATTTAGTTTATATCGATGGTATTTTTAAAGGATATACATCAATTTTTAGAAATAATTTTAAACCTATTAATAGTCTTGAACAAAAGAAAAAAATTAAATTTTATATTTTAAATGAGGTTGCCCAAAAAATGAATTTTTATCATTCTTTAGGAATAGCTTTAGGTGATATTCATGAAGGAAATATCTTGTTTAATAAGGATACAAACGAAGTAATATTATGTGATTTAGATAATACTAGTATTAGTAATAGAGGCTTTGATATTTTAAATAATTTTCAAAAGGACTATCTAAAATATTTAAAGTCTAGCTTGGATATTGATGCTTTTACATTTAATTTATTAACTGTTAGCTATATTCAAAACATTTTATATTCACGCTCTTTTTCATATTTAAGAGAATTTGGCTTAAAAGGATTACTAAATACCTCAGAAAATCGCCAAATAGCTAAACAAATGATTACTTTTTCAAGTGAATTTTCTGGAGATTTATTTATAAATCATGTCAAAAAAAGAACATTATTTTAATAATAATGCTCTTTTTATTTAATATTATCTTCAGTAATTAGAATGTTATATATTTTGTTAATTTCAAGTTTTTTGGGAATTTCTATTTTTAGGTAATTGGAAGTATGACCAACAGATTTATCAGCATAATTTTCTTCAATTAAAACATCTAAAGTTTTTCCAACAAATTTCTTAGCATAATCCTTTTCCAATTCATTAGAAACTTCTAACAATTTATGACTTCTTACTTTTTTTATAGAATCATTAACCTGATTATCCATTCTACTAGATGGTGTACCTTCTCTTTTAGAATAAGGAAAAACATGAATCTTAGCAAATTTTAATTTTTTACAACTTTCTACAGTTTTTTCAAATAATTCATCAGTTTCATATGGATGTCCAACTATAACATCAGTAGTTATACTTATATCTGGTCTTATTTTTCTAATTTCTTCAATCTTATTAAAGAAATAATTTAAATCATATTTTCTATTCATTTTCTTTAATATTTCATCACTACCTGCTTGTAATGGAATATGCATATGATTACATATTTTATCATTTTCTTTTAATTCATTTAAAAATTTATCATTTAATTCTGTTATTTCTATTGAAGATATCCTGATTCTTACTAAATTTTCAATTTTTGCCATTTCATGTAATAAATCACTTAAATCATATCCTAGTCCATAGCCATATGATCCAGTATGTATACCAGTTAAGACAATTTCTTTATGATTATTTTTAACTAAAGTTTTTATTTCATCAAGAGTTTTATTAAAATCTTTACTCCTAATATTTCCTCTAACATAAGGTATGATACAATAACTACAATAATTATTACATCCATCTTGAATTTTAACAAATGCTCTTGCATGAGAAGTGAATTCATTAACAACCATATCTTCAAAATTTAAATTTCTATCATCATAAAATTTTATATATTTTTTATTATTACTTTTATAATTATTAATAATAGTTACTATTTTGCTTTTATCTTTATTACCAAGTAATATATCGATATCCATTTTTTCATATTCTTCTTTGTTATTTTGAGAACTACATCCACAAACCACAAGTATTGTATTTGGATTTTCTCTTTTATAACGACGCACCATTTTTTTTGATTTACTATCAGCCATATTCGTTACTGTGCATGTATTAATTATTGTTACTTCTGGATGTTCTTCTACCTCTTTATATCCAGCTTTAAGTAACAATTCTTTCATTATTTCACTTTCATACGAATTAACTTTACATCCAAGAGTAATTATTTTAAAAGTCATAATTATCACCACTTGCTGTATTATATCAAATAAAATATAAGATATCAATTAAACCAAAATAAGAACTTTTTAAAGTCCTTATTTTGGTATTTTATTTAATTAATTCATAATTTATATCTGTTGCGCTAGTTAAATCTAAATCTGAATAATTTATTAAATCAATACTATCATTAGGATTTAGTTTTTCATTGATGTATATAGAAATCATTCCTACAGCTTTTTCTTTATTTTCAAAATATATATTAAATCCAACTAAATCTTTTGGTTCATTAGTCGTATTTATTGCTTTTGCTGTATAAGTTGTAAGGCCATTTATTATCTCTACTTTTACATCTGTAATTTTATATCCCTCTATCTCTTTTTCAGAAATGATATTGCTATTTATATTATATGATTTTTTATTTTTTTCAACATTATCCATATCTTTTTTATTATTTTTTATAACCAAAGAAATAGAAATTGGTATAACTAGCAATAAAATTGCCAATACTATGATTATTATATTTCTTTTTGCTAATATATTTTTCTTCATTTTATTTAAAACCTTTCTATTTCATATTCTACTATTTCTACATCATCTAGTATCAAATCTAAATTGCTTATAATTTGTTTATGGTCATTACTTTTAATGGTTCCTCCAATATACCCTATCAAAGAAATTAAGTCATTATTGTCTTTATCTTTTAATTTAATAATTACACTTTCAATATTTTCTTCATTTTGGCTTACATTAAACACATTAGCAGTAAAAACTGAAATACCATCTGATTCAGTAATTTTTGCATCTTTAATTTCTAAATTTTCTATTTTTTTATCATCAAAACTAATGGTTTTTACTGCTTGATTTTTTTTTATTTCAATTTTTGGATTTTCAACTTTTTTTACACAACCAGTTATTAATATTAATAACATAAATAATAATATTAGTTTATTTTTCATTACGCATCCTAATCTAGCAACTTTATCAATTGCTTCAATTCCTTTAAATATTCTTCTTCGTGAGTAAATGTAAAACTTTTACATACATATTCTTCATCATTATTTTCTTCACTAATTAAATTATCTAAATCTATCTTTTTAATACTGACATCTTTATCATTTTTTTCATCTTCATAATTAATTTTTTTCTTCTTAATACTATTAACTAATTCTTCATAGCTTATTATTGCTTTTTCTTCTTGTTCTTTCTCATATTCTGTCAATGAAATATTATTTTTTTGATCTTCTTGTGATATTTGTTCTATAGCGTTTCTTATATCAAATTCATTACTATCATTATCTAATATATCTTCTTCATCAATAGTTGTAGTTTTTAAAAGATACACTAAAGATACTACTAAAATTATTAATATTAAAATTGCAAAATATAATATGTAATCTATTAACGTTAAAGAACTTAAGAAAGATACAATATCTTTTATTATACTTTTCACATCTATCACCTATAGTATTATTCTAACACATTTTTTATTGTTTTAAAGATATTTCTAAATATAATTTAGCTTTTTGTAAATTATAATGTAAATCTTTTATTTAACTTTATAAGGATTTTCTAATGTTCCTTCACCAGTCATTTCTATATTTTTATTCAAATTAATTACTGGTCTTATACTTTTTGAAACATCCCCTGTAGAATTCATTAATATTTCACCATTAAAACTAATTTCATAAAAATACAAGCCTTCTACACCATCTTTAAAAGCTGACATTGTCCACCATGAATCTTTAATATTTGAATTATATAAATAATAATATTGATTTTGTTCATTAATTGATGCTCCAGCATAAATAACTTCATCTACTGACAATGTTCCAATTTTAGAACTATAAGTCTCTCCTAAACAATTAAATGTCGGATTATTAGATATATTAATCCTATTATAATTAGCCATATTATCTTTTTCTTTAGTTAAATCTACACAGTATTTAGAAAGAGCTATATATTTATCATAATCTTTTAAATTATTTTGATACCATAGTTCTAAATAAGAGTAAATTTTATTATTAGATTTTTTAGCTAATGAGTTAATTCTATCGCTTAATGTTTCTTCATATACATTTGATTTATCAGCATTCTCATCTAAAATAATTTTTACTGTTCCATCCCCATTAATTCTTACTATTCTCCACATTTTATTAGCAAAATATACATAATTATTTTTTACATTTCCTCTAAAATAAAAAGTATTTCCATTATCATCAATATCCATTATAAGTCCTTCATCTATAACTGATGAATTTGTACCAATATCAGTTTTAGATTCTTTATTAATTAAATTATTATTTAAAATTAATTGGGAAAAATTAGGATCTTTTTGCGATGATTTTTCAACGTTAAGTGTAAATTTAACTGTATTTTTAGAAGGATTATTTATAACTAACTTATAACTTTTTGTTCCATTTCCTTCAATATTTACAAAACTGGAAATAGTATAATAAGTGCTATTTGATAAATCATTTCCTGTTTTAAAATTGCTATTTTCAAACAATTTATATGAGACATTTTGATTATCAATACTTACATCATTTAAAACTATATGAAACATACTTTCATCATTTGAGTCATTTATAATAGAAAAATCAATTTCTTTTTCTTTGACATTAAATTCAAATTTTCTTCCGTTCATATAATTTATAGATAAATTTTCATCTATTATTACTTCAGCATTATTTTTATTTAAATTATTTTTGTATAAAGCATATCCTATTCCAATTAGAATTAATATTAAAAAAACTATAATTATTATACTTAAAATAATTTTATATTTTTTTTCCATTATTATCATCCTTAATAATAAAAGTATATAATTTATCTAAAAATAAGTCAATTTACACTTATTTTAAAAGTAAAAATCCACCCTTAAAAAGGGTGGTTTTTCTCTAAAGCCTGTAAGGCT
>JAEDGC010000018.1 GCA_016297695.1 Bacilli bacterium | reverse complement strand
CTTTCATTATTATACACCCTCTATGCAAAGTGTCTAAAAAAATGATAACATCCCCCCTTGGCAAAAGCCTTCGGGGGGGGGGTATACTGATAATATAGAATAAACTAGTAAGGAGTGAATCAATTTGAAAAAAACTAATGAGAATTTAAAATTAATAATTGTACTAATAATGGCAATAGTAATATCAAGTATGATATCAATAAAAGCAGCAACAACTTTATCAAGCTCATCAGTATATTATGATACATCAAAAAGTGGCGGATCATCAAGTAATGTAACTGGAGCAATAGATGAATTATATTCCTTAACTACAGATAGAGAAAAATTAAAACAAGATATTGTAAATATAATATATCCTGTAGGAAGTATATACATGTCAACAGAAGATGATACAGTAGAAAAAGTACAAGATAAATTCGGAGGAACATGGGTAAAATATGCAGAAGATATGACTTTAGTAGGAGCATCATCTTCTAAAGCTGTTAATTCTACTGGTGGATCATCAAGTGTAACTTTAAGTAGTAAAAATATTCCTTCGTTAAGTGTAACAGGAACTACAGAATCAACTGGATCAGGTTATACTATCAGTTTGAAATATACAACACGAACATCAAAAGGCGGAAACTCTACTTTTTATAGAACTGTATCCGGTGCAGGACCAAATAGCAATGCCTCTCATGTTGCTGGATGGGCTAATATCAATGGTTATTCTGATACTACAGATGCGAATTATCCTTTAGCAAGTCATACCCATAATTATAATGATTATTATATTAATACAATAACAGGAGTAGAAGCTCATACCCATACTTTTACTGGAAATTATACAAATAGTTCTCCAGAAAGCATTAATATTCAAAATCCTTATACAGTAGTGTATATGTACAAAAGAACAGCCTAAATAATTAAATAATATATAAGCAAAAAGAGTTTAATTTTTGCTTTTTTCCTGTTATAATTATTTTAATAGTAGGAAGTGATAGCATGCAAAAGAATAGTACGCAATTAATTCAAAAATATTTTTTTGATTATTTAATTTGTGAAGATGGATTCCAAAAACAAAATACTATTGAGCAATGTATTAAAAAACTTCCTGAACAAAAAAATATAATTTATAGATTAAAAAACATTATTGATGAATTACATGGTAATGCAGCTAAATCTTTTGTAAACAATGTTTTTGATGTCAGTAATGATATTATTAGAATAGATTTAATAGAAAATATTGAAAGTCAGTTAAGTAATAAAACAACCATAATAAGTAAGGTAGATATTATAAAAGCTAGATTAATATCTTTTTATAATTTTGAAAAAGATGAGACATTTGAAGAATGTAAAATTACAAATAATAAAGTAATTATAAATGACTTTCAAGAACGATACATTAAAAAAAATGAAGAATGTGATAGTTATTTTTATAATTATATTGTTGAAATGTTTCTAAATGAAAATCAAAATGAAATGCTTTTAGGAATTACGAGTAATTGTAATTATGTAATTAGTAACAAAATATTTCCAGAAGTAAGTAATTCAACATTAGTTAAAGAAGATTCTTTATGTGAAACAAAAGATATTCAATATTTTATAGATAGAATTATTGGAGAGAATGAAAATAAAGATAAGTATTTAGTTCGAATATTTTTAGATTTAATTACTAATCAAAATTATAGAATTTTAAGTAATGGTTTTGGAATTATAAACAGTGATTTAAAAGAAAATGATTACTATGTTTTAAATGGCGTAACATTAAAAAAAGAAGTTGCTATTGAAAGTTTTTATAGAAATTATTATGAACAAATTGAGGATATTTCAAATTTAGTTATGGACAATTATGATGTAATTATAAATTTAATCGATGAACTTATTAATGTAAATATGATTAATAATCAATATCTTTTAAATTTAAAAAATAACATTATTAAAGTTTATAAAAAGGGTGTATTATTTAAATCTTTAAATTCTTTAGAATTTGGAGAAGAAGAAAAAATAAGTGAAAAAAGAAAAAAATTAAACAATGATTTTGAAGAAAACATGAAAAAGTTTAAAAAATCTTTAGGATTAACTAATCCTAGTTTAACAAAAAAAGGTTATGCAAGTATTTTTACCTTAGTTTTAGGGATAATCATATTTGGTGTGGCATTTGCTTTAATTTTAATTAAATAGAGAAAAATGCTCTATTTTTTTAAATAATAAAGACAAAATAATTAAGTTATGATAAAATAATATAAGCGACGTATAAAATAAGAAAAGGTGGTATTATGGCAAAAATAATTTCTTTAGTAAATCAAAAAGGTGGAGTAGGAAAAACAACTTCTAGTATAAATTTATCAGCAGCTTTAGGTAAAGAAGGTAAAAAAACATTGCTTATTGATTTGGATCCTCAAGGAAACGCATCAACTGGATTAGGTCTAAGTAATTCAGATTTTGCAAATGATATTTATGATGTAATTACTGGTGAATGTGAAATTAAAAAGGCAATTATTAAGACTAAATTTACTAATTTATCAATTATTCCATCTACAATTAATTTAGCTGGAGTAGATGTTGAATTTGTAAAAAAAATGTTAGAAGATTCCTCTTTTAAACAAAATCATCAATTAAAAGAAAAATTAGAAGAAATTAAAGATAAATATGATTATATAATTATTGATTGTCAACCATCTTTAGGTATATCAACAATGAATGCTTTAGTAGCAAGTGATTCTGTAATTATTCCAGTCCAATGTGAATATTTTGCTTTAGAAGGTATTACTCAATTATTAAATTCAATCATTTTAGTTCAATCAAATATGAATCAAGATTTAAGAATTGAAGGAGTCCTTTTAACAATGCTTGATGGAAGAACAAATATTGGCCTGGAAGTTATTGAAGAAGTAAGAAAGTACTTTAAGAATAAAGTATTTAATACGATAATACCAAGACTTGTAAGATTTGTAGAAGCGCCATCTCATGGTAAGCCAATAAATGATTACGATCCAACTAGTAAGGCAACACTCGCATATGCAAATTTAGCAAAGGAAGTGATTGAAAGAAATGGAAACTAATAATAAGAGAAAGGCTTTAGGAAGAGGATTAGAACAATTATTTTCCAATGAAGTAATAAATTTTGAACAATTTGAAAATGATGTTGTATCAAATGCTACAAGTTCTGATATTAAAGAAATTAATTTAAGTGATATAAGAAGTAACCCATATCAACCTAGAAAAACATTTAATGAAGAGTCATTAAATGAATTAGCAGAGTCTTTAAAAGAACATGGTTTATTACAACCAATTATCGTAAAAAAAAGTATTAAAGGGTATGAATTAATCGCTGGTGAAAGAAGAAGTAAAGCAGCCAAAATTGCTGGATTTAAAACAATACCAGCTATCATTAAAGATTTTGATGACACGCAAATGATGGAACTTGCTTTAGTAGAAAATATCCAAAGAGAAGATTTAAATCCGATTGATGAAGCTATGGCTTATGATAATATTATAAAACTATCAAAGATGACACAAGATGAGTTTGCTAAAAAATTTGGTAAAAGTAGAAGTCATGTAACAAATATGCTTGGATTATTAAAATTACCAGAAAGAACTAAAAAATATGTTGAAAATGGTAAAATTAGTATGGGACATGCACGTTGTTTAAGTAAGCTAAGTGATGTTGATAAAATATATGATCTTACTGATAAGATAATTAATGATAACATTAGTGTTAGGGAATTAGAAAATATTATCAATTCAACTGATATTTCTAAAATAAATAAAATTAATCGTAAAACAGAAAGTGGTTCCCCTTATAAAATGTTTGAATCAATCATGCGTGAAAAAATAGGAACTAAAGTAAAAATAGGTAGTAAGAAAATAGAAATACCTTTTGATTCAGAAAAAGATTTAGAAAGAATACTTGAAATTCTTAATATTGAAATAGAAGGAGAATAAGTATGAAATTTATAGAGAATACTTTTAAATTTTTATCTAAAAAAGAAGTTTATGGCTTAATTGTTATAGTAGTTATTTCATTAATTATATATAACATCGGACGTTTAATAATTTCTAAAATCTTTATTAATGGTAAGAATTCTTATGAAATAAAAAAAAGAAAAACAGTAGTCTCTATAGTAGAAAGTATATTTAAGTATCTATTATTTATTATAATGATAATTTTTATTTTAGAATTATATGGAATAGATACTAAAAGTTTAATCGCTGGCCTTGGAATAGTAGGAGCAGTTATTGGTCTTGCTTTACAAGATACAATGAAAGATATAATTGGTGGAATTTCAATTATAATGGAAAATTATTTTGTAGTCGGTGATTATATTAAAATAAATGATTTTACAGGACAGGTTATTGAATTTGGACTAAAAAGCACAAAAATCAAAAATTTTAATGGTGAAGTATTAGTTCTTGCCAATAGAAGTATTGATAATGTTGTTAACATTAGTCAAAAAAAAGCAAATTTAATTATTGATATACCTACTGCTTATGAAGAAAAAACTTCAAAGGTAGAAAAAATATTAAATAAAACACTAGAAGAAATAAAAAAAATGAAATATGTATATGAAAATTGTTCTTATCTTGGAATATCTAAATTAGGAGCATCTGAAGTTATTTATACATTATCAATTGAATGCTCTCAAGAACATCAATGGGAAGTTAAAAGAAATATACTTAAACTTATAAAAGATACTTATGATAAAGAAAACATTAAAATACCATATACACAAATAGAGGTGCATAATGGACAAAACATATAAACTTAATGATTTAGTAATAATGAAAAAAACTCATGCATGTCAGACAAATCTTTGGAGGATAACTAGAATGGGCGTTGATATAAAGATTAAATGTGAAAATTGTGGACGTGAAATAATGATGGGGAGATTGGAATTTAATAAAAAATTAAAAAAAGTATTAGGTGATTCTAATGGAAATTAAAAAAATTAAAGAAAAAATGACCTTACATCCTATAATGACAATTATGATTTTGATATTGTTTACAATTGTTGTTAGTGGAATATTTTCTTTGTTTGGTGTACAAGTTACATATAATGAAGTAAATGCAAATACATTAAAATATTCTACCGAGGTAATAAGTGTTAATAATTTATTTAGTTTAAGTGGAATTAAATACATATTTTCAACAACTGTTGCAAACTTTGTATCATTCGTTCCACTTAGTAGTTTAATAATTATTCTAATTGGTATAGGAGTAATGGAAAAAAGTGGCTTTTTGAAGACAGTTTTTACCTTACTTACTAAAAATTCTAAAAAATATTCTGTAACATTTACACTAGTATTGATAAGTGTACTAGCAAGTATTATTGGAGATTTATCATTTATAATATTAATACCAATTAGTGCTTTGTTATTTATATATGGAAAAAGAAATCCAGCCATAGGAATAATAGCTACATTTGCTGGTCTTACATGTGGACAAGGATTAAATATTTTATTTACAAGTACTGATAGTTCTTTATTAAATAATACATTAATAATTGCTTGGACATTAGATAGTAACTATACTGTATCTATTTGGGCATTTTTATTTATCATGTTTGTAGCTACAATACTAGTTTCAATTATAATAACCTTTATTACAGAAAAATATATTGTTGAAAAAGTAGAAAACTACACATTTGAAGAAGATGAAGAAGAATTTAAAATAGAAAAAAAAGAAAAAAGAGGTCTTATATATTCTACAATTGCAGGAAGTATCTATATATTAATTTTTATATATAATATAATTCCTGGACTTCCTTTTTCAGGAAATTTATTAGATAATACTCAAGTTTTATATATTGATAAGTTATTTAGTTATGATTCATTCTTTAGTAATGGCTTTGTGTTTATAGTAACATTATTATTCATCATCTTAGGATTCTTTTATGGTATTGGAGCTAAGACCATAAAAAATAATAAAGACTTATGTGATGACTTGGGTCATTCACTTGATGGAATAGGTAAAATATTAGTATTAATATTTTTCTCATCTACTTTAATAAGTATTTTTAGATATACAAATATTGGTGAGATAATAGTTGGTTCTCTTACTAGATTACTAAGTAATTTACAGTTTACAGGAATACCATTAATTATTTTAATATTTATAATAGTATTTATTTCTACTATATTTGTTCCATCATCAACTTCAAAATGGCTAATTATGTCATCAACGATAATTCCAATATGCATGAATGCTGGTATTACACCAGAATTTACCCAAATAATTTTTAGATTTAGTGAAAGTGTAACTATGGGACTTACACCATTATTTGCATATTTTGTAATTTATTTAGCATATTTAGAAAAATATAATCAAACAAACAAACCAATTAATTTATTTAAATCAATAAAATATCAATTACCATATGCTATATTAACCGCTCTATGTTTATTAGTAATTATTATAATTTGGTATATTGCAGGATTACCAATTGGAATAACTGGAAATACAGTATTATAAGCTATCACTATGATAGCTTTTATTTTATCTTGAAATATATTAGTATTTTTAATATAATATTCTCCACAAAAAGGGATGGTTTAATGGAAAAGAATAAATTACTTGAATTTTTAAAAGAGGTTTATAAAATGCAACAATTTAATGTGAATTTTTATGGACCGTGTATAATTCTTGAATCATATAGTGATGAAGAATTGAAAAAATCTTTTCTAAATAATGATGATATTGCTAAATATTTAGAAATGTTTATTTTTGAGTGCTTTAATGCTAAAAATATTAATCATATACTTCAAAAAGAAAAAACAAAAATTTTTACCATTGCTACTTCTCAAGAAGAATTAGATTGCTTAAAATTTATTTTTAATTATTATGAATGTTTGGAAATGTTAGCATCCTATTTTGAAAAAATCAAAATAAATTGTAAGGCTAAAGAATGCTGTGAAAAATTTAATAAGGGAATTGAGTATAGATCTAAAGTTATTGAAAATATAAGATATTCAGATTTAAATTTTGGAAATTCTAATAATCAAAAGGTTTTTGAACGTGAAAAAAATAATTTGTTTATAAATAATTCTAAAAATATAAGAAAAAATAATGAAGAATTTTTTGCTTATATTATAAGTAGTATTAAAGGATGTAATATTGCAGAAATTGATGAAACTTTAAGAGAATATGCTTATGTAAAATTACTTGCAGCAAATTATTTTTTGGAAGAAGATAAAGAAAATTTATACAATTTGTTAACTTATATAGATTTAAAAAATAACGATTTATCTAGTGAATTTTTATTGAATTATAATTTATCTGTCAGAAATATGGAAATTTATAATAAATATTTTTATGAAATTATAAAACAATGTAGATCATTACCACATGATGTATATGTTGGAATGTTTTTATTTAAAAAGTAGAAAAAAAATAACATTAATGTTATACTTATCAAGGAGTGATTTTTATGTCTTTAAAAGCAGGTATAGTCGGATTGCCTAATGTTGGTAAATCAACAATGTTTAATGCTATTACTAAAAAAAATATATTAGCAGCAAATTATCCTTTTGCAACTATCGAACCTAACGTTGGAGTAGTAACTGTTCCAGATTCTCGATTAACCTTTTTATGTGATTTATATATGCCTAAAAATGAAGTTCCAACTACTTTTGAATTTACGGATATTGCGGGTCTTGTTAAAGGAGCATCAAAAGGTGAAGGACTTGGAAATAAATTTTTATCTCACATAAGAGAAGTTGATGCCATTGTAGAAGTAGTAAGATGTTTTGATGATGAAAATATAATTCATGTAGAAGGTAAAACAGATCCAATTAGAGATATTGAAATTATAAATGTAGAGTTAATTCTTGCTGATTTAGAAATAATAGAAAATAGAATAAATAAAATAAGTAAAAAAGCTGAAACAACAAAAGATAAAGATACTATTTTAGAACTTAGCATATTAAAAAAATGCCAAGAAGGCTTATTAAAAAATCAACCAATTAGAAATATTGGATTAACTGAAGATGAAATTTTAATGATAAAAGCATTTAATTTTATTACGTTAAAACCAATTATTTATGTTGCTAATGTCAAAGAAGATGATGTTGTAATCGGAGAAAATGAATATACAAAAAAAGTGAAAAAATATGCCGATGAAGAAAATAATTCAGTTATCATAATGTGTGCAAAAATGGAAAGTGAACTTGCAGAACTTGAAGAAAGCGATAAAAAACAATTTTTAAATGATTTGGGAATTAGTAACAGTGGACTTGATAAATTAATCTTTGCAACTTATAACTTACTTGGACTTCAAACATTCTTCACATCTGGAGAAGATGAATGTCGAGCATGGACTTTTAAAAAAGGAATGACAGCTAAAGAGTGTGCTGGACTAATTCATAGTGATATAGAGCGTGGATTTATTAAAGCAGAAGTAACATCTTTTAATGATTTAGAAGAATTAGGAAATGAAAAAAAAGTTCAGGAAGCCGGGAAACTTCGTATTGAAGGAAAAGATTATTTGATGCAAGATGGAGATATATGCTATTTTAGATTTAATGTGTAACCTTTAAGTAAAATTAAAGGTTTTTTGATTGTAATTTTAAGTAACGTGATATAATGAAAATACTAGATGGTGATTGTATGAAAAATAAAAAAGGTTTACATTAGTAGAACTTATGGTAGTTATTGTAATTATAGCTGTAGTAGTGGCTATAGCAATTCCGGTATATACAAAAATACAAAAAAATATAACTATAAAAAATTATGAAAATAAAAAAAATTAATAAAGGTGGCAGCTTCAAAATTTGCTGAAGATACAAATATGACAGCAATATATGTTAAAGAGTTGGTAGAAAATGGTTATTTTGAAGCAGATGATGAAGATGGAAATGTATATGGACTAGATAAAGATTTAAAAAAAATAAATATAAATTGTTATGTGATATTAACAGAGCAAAAAAAAGGAATATATTATTCTGATTTTATCGATAACGATTATATGAATGAAGACGGAACATGTGATTATAATATTCCAAATAAATTAACAAATGGTTTTAAAATAGAAATGTATGATGCTTTAGACAATAATAAAATATCATATGATAGCGGAAAAAAATGGTGGACAAAAAATGATGTAATATTAAAAGCTATAATACCAGAAGATGCAAAACCAATAAAAAAAATAGAATGGTATGAGGGTTATAATAATATTCCATTAGAAGATAATGGTGAAAATTTAACAGTTACAACAACTTCAGTTTTACAGCAAAATTATACGGCAAAAGTAACTGATAAAGAAGGAAATATATTAACAGCAAGAGTAAGAATTTATATAGATAAAATAGCTCCAAATTTCTATGGAAGTGATGCTAAAAACGTAAATGATAAATGGGAAAAAAACGAAATTAATTATTCTGTAAAAGCATACGATAATGAATCAGATTTATATGGTTATAAGGAAATTGGTAAAAATGAAACTTGTCCAACAACAAAATCTTCTTATCAAAAAGATAAAAATATATCTTTTGAAAGTAATGGTACTAAAAACATATGTGTTATAGATAATGTTGGAAATACATCAAAAAAATATTTTGATATTACACATATTGATAATCTTGCTCCTAGATGTATATGGAAAGTATATACCAATAATAATGAAGAAAAAGATTTTATGAATCTATCATGGACAAATAATACTAGAAGAATCGAATTAACTTGTCAAGATACTAGTGCTACTGAATTAAGTGGCCAAAGTGGATGCACAAGTGATAGTAAAAAAACTTGGATAATAAATAGTGGTACAACAAATGATAGTAACAACTATATTTTTACCATCAAAGATAACGTAGGAAATAAAACTGACTGTACTAAAATAATAAATTTAAAGGTTGATAAAGAAGGACCAACATGTGTTAGTTCAGGTGGTTCAAGTAATTGGACAAATAGTAATGTGACAATTACAGGTACTTGTACTGGAGATTCAGGAGTTGGTTGTGGTAATCAAACGACAGTGTCAAAAACTTATAAAAATGAGACAAATTTAACTAATCAATCTCCTGGAATAATTTATGATAAACTTGGAAATTCAACAGTTTGTCCATCAGATCAAACAATAAAGATTGATAAAACCCCTCCTGTTGGATCTTGGAGTGTAAAAAATAATAAAGTAACTTTAACTTGTAGTGATACTGGAAGTTATCAAAGTGGAATTAAATCTGGAACTTATACTTGGACCTTAACATCATCTCCTGTAACTCTAAGTAATAAATGTGTTGATAACGCTGGTAATGTATCAAATAATTCTAAAGTTGCAAAATATGTCCAAACCGATTGTAAGACACGTTCGCAATGTCATTGCAGTGCTTACAAGTCCTGTCAAAATGCATCATGTGGATGTGAATCTTACAATAGTTGTAGTTCAGCAGGATGTGCAAGCTATGGAACATCAACTTGTACAGTTTTAACAACAGCACAAAATTGCAATGCTTTAAATGGAGGACATGGTGGTGGCGGTACAACTGGAACAATCAATGGTGGTAATATGGTTTGTAATTATCCATGCTCAAAATGTACGTCTTATAATAGAAGCCCTGTATGTGGATGTGCATCTTATAATTCGTGTCAAAATGCAGCATGTGGATGTGAATCTTACTATGCGGCTGATGATTGTTCTTGTGAAGAATGGAATTATGCTTGGCAATTTGTTTTAAATTAATATTTTAAAATTTAACTTTATTTAAATGTAAACCACGCTATTAAAGTCGTGGTTTATTGCTGTATTAAAAAAAATATGATAAAATATACATAGTATGGTGATGATATGAAAAATAAAAAAGGATTTACATTGGTAGAATTAATGGCAGTTATTGTAGTATTAGCAATAGTAATAGCTATAGCAATTCCAACATATAGTAAGATAAAAAATACGATAGATATAAAAAATTATGCTAACAAAAAAGAATTAATAAAAATAGCAGCTACAAAATTTGCTGAAGATACAAATATAACAGCAATATTTGTAAAAGAATTAGTAGAAAATGGTTATCTAGAAGCAGATGATGAAGATGGAAATGTATACGGATTAGATAAAGATTTAAAAAAAATTAATATAAATTGTTATGCAATATTATCAGAGCAAAAAAATGGCATTTATTATTCTGACTTTATCGACAACGATTATGTGAATGAAGACGGGACATGTGATTATAATATTCCAAATGAGTTAACAAAAGGATTTAAAATTGTAATGTATGA
The DNA here is from genome assembly GCA_016297695.1 of Bacilli bacterium. Taxonomy (GTDB): domain Bacteria; phylum Bacillota_I; class Bacilli_A; order RF39; family UBA660; genus RUG14121. Next base: position 16,562 of record JAEDGC010000018.1, on the reverse strand, counting down.
ACAAGAAGAAACTGATGGTAAAGAAACTAAGTTAGAATATGATTCTAATAAAAAATGGTGGACAAAAAAGAATGTAGTATTAAGAACAATAATACCAGAAGAATCAAAACCAATATCAAAAATAGAATGGTATGAGGGTTATAATAATGAACCGATTAAAAGTATTAATGGTGAAATTTTATCAGATAATGGTAAAACTTTAAAAGTAACAACTAATTCAGTTTTACAACAAAATTATATAGCAAAATTAACTTATGAAGACGGAAACATATTAAAAGCAAGAGTAAGAGTATATATAGATAAAATAAATCCAAATTTCTATGCAAGTGATGCCAAAAAAATAAATGATGAATGGAAGGCTGGCGAACTAAATAAAGATTATATTGATTATAATATAAAAGCATATGATAATGAATCAGGATTATATGGTTATAAGGAAATTGGTGAAAATGATGTTTGTCCAACAGATTTTGAATCGTATAAAAAAAGCAAAAAAATAGTATTAAAAAATAATGGAACAAGAAAAATTTGTCTTATAGATAATGTTGGAAACAAAAATGAAAAAACGATAACTGTAGATCATATTGATAATACTCCAATGAATTGTAATTTTTCCGTAGATGGAACAATTGGAGGTAAAGATAATAATAATTTACAATGGTATACATCAAGTATAACAATAAAGTTAAATCCTGAAAAAATTGGACTAAGTGGTGTAACGTTAACAATGGTTGATGAAAAAGGAAAAAATTATTACAAAGAAATGCAATATAATGAAAATCAAGAAATTAATGAATATTTTAAAACTGATGAAATAAATGAAAATCGAAAAGTTACAGTTAATGGAACTATAAAAAACCAAGCAGGAACATCAAATGATTGCTCTATAAATGTTGGAGTCGAACCAAGTATAGTTGCTCCAACAGATCATAAAATAGATACATATTATAATAAAATTATTGCGCGTTATACATTAGGTAGTGCGATAAGTGGAATAAAAAATGAAGTATGTGAATTATATGATTCTTCAAATAATTTGAAAAGTAGTTACAATCCAGGAGAAAAAACAGATTGTATATTTGAAAACTTAGAAAATAAAGAAGATACAAAATACAGTATTAGAAGATGTATAACAAGTTATGCTGGAAATTCAGATTGTTCAGAACTAAGAGAAGTTAAAATACCTGGTTATTGTACATCTACAACTACTATGGATAATGGCGATGCATACACTGTATCTGGATCTTCATGTAGTAAATTATGTGGAGGTGGAACCCAAGCAGCTAAACAGCCAAAAATAGATGTATCAAATTATAATAGTTCTATATGTAAGAGATATGAAGTTGATACAACATTATCATGTAATACAATGAGTTGCTGTTCAAATACATATGCTCACACTGAAGCTTGGGGTCAATGCAGTGCAAAATGTGGAGGTGGAACACAGTATAGAAATGTATGGTATACATCAGTATATGATGGAAGTACATGTCCAAATGGTGCCCCACCAGTATCATCATCACAAAGTTGTAATACAATGAGTTGCTGTTCTAGTATAAAAGCTGGAAATCCATATGATATTACTGGCTGCAGCAGTTCATGTGGTAATGGGACAAAAACAGTTAGAACACCATATTATTCTAGTTATGACGGAAGTTTTTGTAAATATGTAGATTCTAATGCATCGTGTTATTTAGGACCTTGTGGTGAAACCTACGCATTTGAACTTGAAAAATATATAGATGATGCCACTGCAGTAGGTGCTACTTCAGTAGACATATCACCATTTTTACACATAAATAATTATTCTTATCTTGAATATGATATAAAAGTAGATTCAAGAAGTTTATGGTATTCTGGTGTTTGTGGATTTAATATTATAGGCGCAGATCCAGATAATGGACTGTATCCTCTAGTTAATGGTGAAATAAATTTAATTCCACATGCGAATGATATATTAAAATATAAAGAAAGAATAGATAGAGTTTACAAAGATACAAACGAAGTAGAAAGTACTCCATTAAAAAGCTTTCAAACATTTACAGTTGGAGATGTAGGAAAATTTGAAATAAGATGCCATGCAGGTACAAATGGTGATAGAGGTGGTAAGGTTTATGTAAATGGAACAATAACTTTATATAAATAGAAGGTGAAATAATGATAAGAACAAGATTTGCTCCTACTCCAAGTGGAATTTTTACCATAAATGATTTACATAATGCACTATTCTCATATTTAATAGCTAAGCATGATCAGGGGGAATTTTTGCTTAGAATAGAAGATACTAATCAAGATAAATATGATATGGATGCTGAAAATAATATTTATGCCATATTAAAGTTATTTAAAATCAACTATGATGGTAAACCAGTAATTCAAAGTGAAAGATTAAATATCTATAATCAATATGCTAAATACTTAATTGAAAATGGTTATGCTTATTACTGTTTTTGTGATGAGAAAAAATTAGCTAAAGAAAGAATTGAAGCAACTAGTAAAAACATAACATATATGTATGATGGTAGTTGCCGTAATCTTACAGATGAAGAAGTAAAATCTAAAATTTCAAATGGTGAAGAATATGTTATACGTCAAAAAATAGAAAAAAATGGTACAACTTCTTTTCATGATGAGGTGTATGGTGATATTACCTTCGAAAATAAATCTTTAGAAGATCAGATTTTACTTAGAAGTGATAAAACACCAACATATAATTTAAGTAATGTAGTAGATGATGGACTTATGAATATATCATATGTTACACGTAGTAATGAATATCTATCAAGTACTCCAAAATACATTCAACTTTATGATAATTTTAATTTTGATATACCTAAAATTATTCATTTTCCAATGATAGTAGATGAAAATAAAAGAATAAGTAATATTAGTGTAATAAGTCTTCTAAATTCGGGTTATTTACCAGAAGCTATCTTAAATTATATTGCACTCTTAGGATGGAGTCCAAAATCAAATAATGAAATATTTAGTTTAAAAGAATTAATTGAAGAATTCGATTACAAAAATATTCAAAAAGATTCATGTTATTTTGATATTAAAAAACTAAATTGGTATAATAGGAAATATTTAAAAATGATGAATAATGATGATTATCTTAAATATATTATGCCTTTTATAATTAAAAATTCTAATATGAAAAATAAAAGTAGAGATTTTGTTAACAAAATTGCTTTACTTTATAAAGAACATATAAATAACCCGATAGAGTTAGTTGAAATGAGTAAAATATTTTTTGATGATAATATTGTATATCAACAAGATTGTAGAAAATATTTAAAAAATAGTGAATTAGTAAGAAAAATTGTCTTGACGTTTAAAGATGAAATAATTAAAATAAATGATTGGAATATTGAATTAATTAATAATTGTTTAAATAATGTTAGTAATATATGTAATATTTCAGGTATAGATTTATATATGCCAATTAGAATTGCAATTAGTGGTGTTACAAAAGGACCTAGTCTTGTTGACACAATATATTTAATTGGCAAAGAAAAAATAATAAATAGATTGGGATAATGATATGAAAATATATAATAGTTTAACAGACAAATTAGAAGAATTTAAACCTATAGTTCCAGGGCATGTAAGTATGTATGTCTGTGGACCAACTGTTTATAATTATGTTCATATTGGTAACATGAGACCTGTTATAACTTTTGATATGGTTTATAAATATTTAAAATATAAAGGTTATGATGTTAAATATGCAAGTAATTTTACAGATATTAATCCTAAAATTATTAGTGCTGCAAAAGAACTTGGTATTACTGAAAGAGAAGTAGCTGATAAATTTATAAAAGCATATTTAGAAGATGTTGCTTCTTATAATTGTACTAATATAGATTATCGACCTACTGTTATAAAAAACTTAGATAATATTTTTAATTTTATTACTAAATTAATTGAAAAAGGTTATGCCTATGAAGTAGATGGAGATGTTTATTTTAGAGTTAGTAAAGTAAAAGATTATGGAATACTTTCGAATAATAGCCTTGAAGACTTAGAAAGTGGAGCAAGAGTAGATATAGATGAAAAGAAAGAAAATCCACTAGATTTTGCTTTATGGCGTAAAACTACAGAAGGAGAACAATTCTCATCTCCTTGGGGCTTAGGAATTCCTGGATGGCATACTGAATGTGTAGTTATGATAAATAGTTTATTTGGTGATAAAATAGATATTCATGGTGGTGGTGTTGATTTAAAATTTCCTCATCATGAAAATGAAATAGCTCAAAGTAAGGCTTTAAATGAAAATTATTTAGCAAATTATTGGATGCATAATGGTCATATAAATGTTGAAGGAATAAAAATGAGTAAATCCTTAGGAAATTTTATTTTAGCTAAAGATTTTATAAAAGACAAAAATGCTAATACTGTCAAACTAGCTATGTTTAAAACTCATTATCGATTACCATTTAATATTACTGATGAATTAATTGAAGAGGCTAAAACTTTAGATGAAAAGATTTCTAATGCTATTAAACAAGCAATGGTTGATGTATCAATAAATAATTATGAAATAAATAAATCTTATAAAGATGAGAAAATAGATGAAATAATGGACGAAGACTTTAATACACCAAATTTAATAACTTATTTATTAGATCTTATAAAAGAATTAAATACTAGTTTAAGACAAAAAAAAGAATATATGGATATTCTTAATAAAATTTATTTAATTACTGATATTTTAGGACTAAAATACAATTTTGAAGTATTATCTATTGAAGATATTAATTTATATAATAAATGGTTAGAAAAAAGAAATAATAAAGAATTTGAAGAAGCAGATAAAATTAGAGAAGAATTAATTAGTAAGGGTGTATTATAGTGGATTTAATTATTTGTATTTTAATATTAATAATTCCTGGTATAGCTCAAATATTTATATCAATTAATTATAATAAATATAAATGTATTTTAAATAATAAGAAAATTAGTGGACAAGAAACTGCTAGAAAATTATTAGATAGTAATAATTTAGAAAATATATATGTAGTTGCTACTAATGGTAATTTAACTGATCATTATGATTCTAGTAGAAAAGTAATTCGACTTTCAAAAGATATTTATAATAATGAATCAATAGCATCAATAGCTGTTGCAGCGCATGAATGTGGTCATGCTATTCAAGATAAAGATGGATATTTATTTATGAGACTAAGAAGTTTTATATATCCAATTGTAAGAATTGGAACAATGACTTCTTATGTAATTATTTTTCTTGGGGCGATATTTGAAGCAATCAATATAATTTATCTTGGAATTGCTTTAGTTGGACTTGGTCTTTTATTTCAATTAGTAACTTTACCAGTAGAATTTGATGCGAGTAAAAGAGCATTAGAAGAAATAAAAAAATTAGATTTAGTTTCCGATGATGAACTACTTGGAGCCAAAAGAATGCTTACATCAGCAGCATTTACTTATGTTGCAGGGGTTTTATCTTCTATTTTAGAACTTTTGAGATTAATATTAATTTTTAGTGATAGAAAAGATTAGAAAATTAAGTTAAATGCTTAATTTTTTTTTTGAATAAATATTCAAATTTTCAAACATTATAAACATATAATTAAAAAGGAGGAACAAAAATGTTTGAAAATTTTGGCTTGGAAATTAGTAAATTATTTAAAACTGCTGAACTAATAAGATACGATTTGAGACATCCATATGTGGGAAGTGAGCATTTATTATTAGCAATTTTAAAAAGTGATAATGAAGTTAGTAAAGAGCTAAAAAAATATAATATAAATTATACAAATTTTAAAAAAGAATTGGTTAAAATAGTTGGTTCAGCTAGCGTAGCAAGTGAACTTAATTTATATACTCCGCTTTTAAAAAGAATTATTGAAAACTCAATATATGATGCAAAAGAAGATAATAATGATGTTGTTACTGTAAGACATTTATTTATATCAATGCTAGAAGAGGGAGAAGGAATAGCGTTAAGAATCCTTTTATTAATGAATGTTGATTTAGAACAAATATATAATTTATTTAAAAAAAGTAGAATTAATGAAATAAAATTTGAACATGGTATTTTAATGAATGATATTGTTTCAGATGATGAAAAAGTTGTTTGTCGAGATGATGAAATAAACAAAATAATAGAAACCTTATTAAGACATAAAAAAAATAATCCTTTGTTAATTGGTAAAGCAGGTGTTGGAAAAACTGCAATAGTAGAAGAATTAGTAAGAAGAATTAAAAGAAAAGAAGTGCCAGCAAAACTAGAAAATTCCCAAATAATAATGTTAGAAATGGGAAATTTAGTATCAGGGACAAAATATCGTGGAGAATTTGAAGAAAAATTAACTAAGATTATAGATAAAGCTACTGAAAATAGTAATATTATTTTATTTATAGATGAAATTCATTCAATGGTAAATGCTGGAGCAGCTGACGGTGCAGTTAGTGCTGCTGATATTCTAAAACCATATTTAGCAAGAGGAAATTTAAAAGTAATTGGAGCAACTACTTTAAATGAATACAATAAATATTTCTTAAAAGATAAAGCATTAAGTAGAAGATTTGAAAAAATAATGATAAATGAACCTTCGATAGAAGAAACAAAACAAATTCTTTTAAATGTAAAAAAAGAATATGAAAAATATCATAATATAAAAATAACTGCAAAAAATATTGAAGATATTGTAAAATACTCTGAAATGTATATTCATGATAAATGTAATCCAGATAAATCAATTGAATTATTAGATTCAATTTGTGCTAAAGTTAATTTGAATGAAAAAAATACGTTATATTTAAATGATAATTTAAATCGCTTGAATAAAATTATTGAAAATAAAAATAAGTTTATAAAAAATAATGAATTTGATAAAGCAATAGAATGTAAAACTATAGAAAACAGTATAAAAAAAGAACTAAATGTAGAAAATAAAAATGTTAAAAATACAATTACAAAAGAAGATATTTTTAAAGTTATTGAAGAAAAAACTTCTATTCCACTTACCAAAAATAAAAGAAATTTATATAAAGATACATTTAATGAATTAGAAAATAATATTATTGGTCAAAAAGAAGCAATTAATAAGATTAAAAACTTTATAAGTAGTGATTCAAATAAAGTAAAATCTATGTTATTTATAGGAACTTCAGGAATAGGAAAAACACAAACAGCTAAAATACTAGGAAAAAATTACAATTTAGTTAAATTAGATATGAGTGAATATTGTAGTGAAAATTCTATAAATAAATTAATTGGGGCACCAAGTGGTTATGTGGGATATGATGATACTTATATATTTGAAATTATTAGAGAAAAACCACATTCATTAATTTTGATAGATGAAATAGAAAAAGCAAATCCTAAAGTTTTAAATCTCTTTTTAAATATTTTAGATGAAGGAAAAGTTAGAGATTCCCATAATGAGGTAATTGATTTTAACAATTGTCTAATCATTGCTACAGGAAATATTTTAGCAGAAAAAACTTTAGGATTTGGTGATAGAAAAAATAATTTTGACAAATATTTATCTAAAGAACTTATATCACGTTTTAATGAAATTATAGAATTTAAAACACTAACTAAAGAAGACATAATTTGTTATATTAAAAAGAAATATAATTTCAAACCAGAAAAAATTGAAAGAATTATAGAAAAATCAGATTATAAAAGATATGGATTAAGAGATATTGAAAATTGTATACGGGAAGAAAATTGTAAACAATTAATATGATTTATATTTATTGTAAAACATGCTATAATTTTATGAAACAGGAGGTTATATATGAATCAAGATAAAATGCATTTAGTAAATAAAATATTTAATAATGAAACAATTAGAACAGTTTGGAATAAAGAAGATGAAAAATATTATATTAGTGTTGTTGATGTAGTTGGAGTAATATCAGAAAGTGATAATCCAAGAAATTATTGGAAAGTATTAAAACATAGACTAAAACAAGAAGGAAATGAGTCGGTTACAAATTGTAACCAACTGAAATTAAAAGCTTCTGATGGTAAATATTATAATACTGATGTAGTTGATATTGAAGGAATGTTCAGAATAATCGAATCTATTCCTAGTAAGAATGCAGAACCAATTAAACAATGGTTAGCAAAATTAGGTAGTGAAAGAATAGATGAAATATTTAATCCGTCACTAGCAGCACAAAGAGCAATAGATTTATATAGATCTAAAGGTTTTGATGAAAAATGGATTGCTAAAAGAATAAAAGGTATTCAGGATAGAAAACAACTTACAGATGTATGGAAAGATGGTGGAATAACTGAACAAAAAGAATATGCAATTCTAACTAATGAGATTTATAAAGAATGGTCTGGAATGACTGCTAAACAATATAAATCATTTAAAGGACTTAGAAAAGAATCGTTAAGAGATAATATGAGTGATGTAGAAGTAGCATTAGCAGATTTAGGAGAAATAGCAACAAGAGAAATTGCAAAAAAGAAAAAACCTAAGGGATTAAACGAAAATATTGAAGTAGCAAGACGTGGTGGTAAAATTGCTGGTAATGCAAGAAAAGATTTTGAAAATGAACTAGGTGAGAGTGTGGTTACTAGTAGTAATGCATTAAACTATGAATATGTTAATGAAAAAGAAATTGAAATGAAGTAGGTGAAATATGGATAATAAAGTGATATCTAAAGTATTTTTATGGATGTTTATTGGATTATTTGTAACATTTTTAACTGGATATGTTATTTCGATAAATGAAAAAATGTTAATATCAGTTTTTAGTACAAGTTCATACATTATATTTTCAATAATTGAAATAGTACTAGTTATTATTTTATCAGCTAGAATAAAGAAAATGAAACCAACTACGTGTAGAATATTTTTTCTTCTTTATTCTTTTATAAGCGGATTAACTTTCTCTTCTATATTTATTGCATATTCTGTAAAAAGTATAATTTATGTATTTTTAGTGTCAGCTATTATTTTTGGATTGTTTTCCCTTATTGGATATACAACGAAAATCAATTTAAATAAAGTAGGAATCTATTTGATGATGGCCTTATTTGGAATAATTATTTGCTCAATTATAAATATTTTTGTAGGTAGTCAATCATTTGATTTATTCTTATCATGGGCAATAATTTTAATATTTATGGGAATAACTGCTTATGATATTCAAAAAATAAAAAATATTTATACAAGTACAATTTGCAAAGATAATTTAGCAATCTATGGAGCATTACAATTATATTTAGATTATATTAATGTTTTCTTAAATTTATTAAGATTATTTAAAGATGACTAAAATATGTCATTTTTTTTATAATAAAGCAAAAAAATTGACAGTATAAGGTTAAAATTATATAATCATAATAGTAGAGAATAATAAAAAAGGTCGTGATTTTATGGGTATAAAAATAAAAGAAAAACAGATTGAAGAAAAAGAAGAAAAGCAAAGAAAATTAAAGGATTATAAACTAATAAAATCATATGAAATAAAGGTAGAAGAAAAAGAAGAAATAGAATTAGATTTAGAAAATAATATATATGACGAATATACAGTTGGTCATTTTTATAATGGAAAAGTAAAAAAGCTAAAAGTGAAAAAAATAAAAGAAAAGAATAAAAAAATAAAATTAAAAACAAGCATAGAAAAAAGTGGCGAATATAATCTATATGGAAGAAATGTAAATAAATTAATAATAGTAGAAGCAATATTAGGAATAATGTTAATATTATCAGGATTAGGATATGCATATTCAAATATTCCAGTGGCAAAAGATAAAGTAGATGAATTTTTTATAGAAACCTTTAATATAGATAAACCTTCTGCACCTGTTATAAGTGGAGGATGGGATGTATGGGTTAAAGAAAGAGTAATAAAAATAGAAAAAGATGCAAAAAGTAATAGTGGAATATCTTATTATGAATACTGTGTAAAAGAAGATGAAAATTATAAAGAATGTAAATGGCAAAAAACAGAAACAAAGAATGCAATAATAACAGGAAATGGAAAGTATTATGTAGTATTTAGAGGAGTATCAAAAAAAGGAAATAAAGGAAGTATAAGTAATACAGAAAAAGTACTTGTTGATAATGAAGTACCAGAAATAAAAGAAATAGAGATAAAAGAAGAAATAAAAAAAGTAAAAGTAGAAATAAAAGTAGAAGATCGATTAAGTGGAATAGATAAGATATATTATCAAATAGATGAAGAAGAAAAAAAGATAGCAAGTCAAAATTTTGAGATAGAACTAATTGGAGAACATAAAATAACAATAATAATAGAAGATAAAGCGGGAAATGAAATAAAAGTAAGTAAAAAAGTAAATGTTAGTGATCCAGAAAATGAAATACAAGATGAAAATCAAACAGATAGTGAACAAGAAGAGATATCAGATAGTGAAAAAGAAAAAATAAAAGTACCAATAATTAATTTAGATAAAGTACCAAATAAAATAAAACTAAAAGAAGAATATGAACTACCAAGTTATTATGAATTTGATAAATTAGGTGGAGAAATATTGTGCACAATTGAAACAGGAGAAAAAGTAGAAAATACAGGTGAAATTAATGTAGGAAGCCATAAAATCACTTGTGAAGCAAAAGGAAATAATGGCTATACAACAAGTGTAGAAAAACAAATAGAAGTAGAATTAGAAGAAGTAGGATTTGAAGTATTTGATGGATATTTATTATTAACTTTGTATTATCCTAAAAATAGTACAAATTGGCAATGGAGATTAGATACAAATGGTGAAATAAGAACAGGTTACAACGATAGTGGATGGCAAGATTATACTGGACCTATTCTAGTTAAAATAGAAGATTTACAAAATATATATATTAGATATAATATAAATGGAGAAACCGTTATTGAGTCGCCAAATAATAAACCACTTGTAGATATTGAGCCATCAAGATATACGTTATGTCCAGATGCAAAAACAAATGTAAAAATTACATATGATAAGTATGCAAAAACAAAAGAATATCGTATAAATGGTGGAGATTGGCAAAAATATAATAAATCTTTTAAAGTTGAAGGAAATACTTTAATTGAGGCAAAAGTTACAAAAATTGAATATACATACGATGATGAAGGAATCTTAGAAACAGAAGAAATTGTGACTAACATAGATTCAGTATTCATAAGTGAGTATGTTAATTCAAATAAGTGTTTAAATAATGATGAAAATCTTGGAAGTTCTGATTCAATATATGAGACATCAGATCCTGATTATTCTAATAAATTATATGGTAAAGATAGTTCTTCAAATATGATATTAACTGATGGTGAAGAAATTACAAATTATGATGGAGAAGCTAGATATAAAATAAATGGACCTAAAATAAAATTAAATACATATGAGTTAGCTCATGAAGTTACAGTAACATTAGATACGGAATATGCAGCTAGAAAGATATACTATAAAATAGATAATGGAGATTATGTAGAATATAGTACACCATTTGTAATAAAAAATAATAGTACTATTCGAACATATTATATTAGACAAACAGATGGATTATATTCATCTATAAATAGTTATAGAATAACAAATTTAAGAGGATATAATATGCCATATGTTGCAATATTGTCAGAGCCTGACCCGTTGTTTGGAGGATACACACATGATGCAAAAGTAAAAATAAATGCATCTGATTATGAAACTTTAGAATATAGTTATGACGGGATTTATTATAAAAATTACACAGGAACTTTATATATAAAAAATAATTGCACAATATATGCAAGAGCAACAAATTTAAATGGTACATCATATGATAAATTAGAAATTAATAATATAGTACCAACAGTTAAGAAAGATATATTGGATATATCTATTTTAGCTAATCCAGATGGTTCTAAAACCGATTCTACAAAAATTAAAATAGTATATGATACAAGATCCGTAGAAACATACTATAAAGTGGGTTACAAAGATTCATGGCATCCATATGATGGAGAATTTGAAGTAACAAAAAATACAACAATATATGCTTATGCAATAAGTGATAATGGAAGCGGGAATTCTACAAAGTACATAGATTTTCTAAAAGAAGGATTAAATGATCCAGTTATTAGTGGAAATCCGACAAATAATAATACTACATATGAAACAAAAATTAAAATAGTGTATGATGAAGATTCAATTGTAAAAAAATATAAAATAGATAATGGGGAATGGCAAGAATATACAAAAGAATTTGTTGTGTCAAAAAATTGTGTCATTTTAGCATATAGTGAGGATGAACAAGGAAATGCTGCACAAAGTGAATATATTGTTACTAATATTATTCCGAAGCCAGCTGTTCATACAATAGATTATGGATCTTACTATTTAATAAAATTGAATTATCCAAATACTAGTATTGAAAATAAAAGAGAATATAAATGGATGTCTAATGGTGAATGGAGAGTATATCCAAGTGAAGGAATAGCTTTAATAAAACAAGGATATGCTGAAATGGTAAATGGATACAATGAAGGTGATGAAATTGAACTTGTTGATCAAGATGGCAATAAAATAAAATTTAAAGGAGATTTTTATGTACTTACGGTTCCAGCGAGCCAAATATCAGGAAATTTATTTATGAGATGGGATACTACATCACCTGATGCTCCAAAAATTATTCCGGAAGAAAAAAATTGGACTAATGAATTAAATGTGGATATAACATATCCAGAATATATGATTAAGCGCCAATATAGATTAGTATATGAAGATGGTAGTGCAACTTCATGGCTAGATTACGAAGGAAAAATAAAAATTACTAAAAATAATACAAAGATATATGCAAAATGCCAAGATGAACTGGAAGTATGGAGTGACAAAGCGGAATATACAGTTACTAATATTGATGAAGGAAATCCTGGAGTAAGATACATAAATGTAGAAAATTCTACTCAAAAATCTATAACAATCAATGTTACAGGTATTGACATGGAAAGTGGAATAAAATATTATTATTATTCTTTAGATGGTCAAAATTATAAAGTATCTGATAAAAATACATTTATATTTAATAATTTATATGCAAACAGTGATTATAAAATATATGTATATGTAGAAGATCAAGCAGGAAACAAAAGTGAAGAATATAATATAATTGGAAGTACTAAAAACATTGACGCTCCAAGTATTGATTTTAGTCCAAGTTTAGAAAAATGGAGTAATAATAAAAAATTCAAATTAACTCATGCTGATAACAGTTTAGATTTATATTATAGCTTAGATAAAGGAAAAACTTGGGAAGAATATATTGAAGAAGTGATATTAAATAAAAATACGACTGTTGTAGCAAAAGCAAGTGATGGAATAAATGAAAGAAAAACGGCTATATACGAAATTACCACAATTGATACAACTAATCCGATAATTAAAAATGTTGATATAGTTTCAAGAAGTAGTAAATTAATTATAACCATAGAAGGAGAAGATAAAGGAAGTGGTATTAAAAATTATTTATATTCATTAGATGGTATAAATTATACAAAAAGTGAGTTAAGCAAAAATGTAATAAGTGAATTAACAAATAAAACAGAATATACAATTTATGTAAAAGTTGAAAATGGTGCTGGATTAGAAAGTGAAGTAAAAGAATATAAGGCAATTACAAAAGATATAGGTAGCATTGAATATACTGTTTCTCCAAATAATGATGAATGGGCTTACGAAAAAACGGTAATAATAGATTATCCATATGAAGAAGATAATATATATAAGTATGAATATAGTTTAGATGGTGCGAAAACATGGTTAGAATACAATAGTGATATTGGAGTAAAAATAGAAGCTGAAAATCAGACAATTGTAGCAAGAGTAGTAGACGGACCAAATGTTAAAATTGCAAATTCTTTAAAAATAACAATGATAGATAGAACAGAACCAACTATTAATTTAGATAAATTACCAAGTGAATTTGCAACAACAGATAATTATACACTACCTTCTAGCTATACTGTTGACAATACAAAATCTGGTGGTAGTGCATCATGTAATATAAATGGAATAGAATATACAAATACACAAGAATTACCTGGAGGTGAACATATAATAGAATGCTCAGTAATAACGGGTGCTGGAAGAAAAGTAACAATTACCAAAAATATAAAAGTTAAATACGTTGAAGTATTAAAATCTGAAAGTATAATAAAAGCTATGGAATCAGATCTGAAAAGTGGATACTATAATTTCCAAGTAAAAACTGAAAATGAAACTGTTTCATATCCAATTCATTTATATGTATTAGATGGAAATCAAGTATTTAGTGAAAATCAAATATTTGGAGATGCAAATGATGTAGCTTCTTCACAAAAAAATGCACAAAATATGGTAGTAGTAAAAGTAAATGGAGACTTAACTATTGATGAAGGAGTAACAGTTGGCCCATATTATACAGAATATGGAGGACCAAAAGGATTTACTTTATATGTAACAGGAAAATTAACAAATAATGGAACAATAGATAATTCACACGGAGCTAAAGCAGAAGGCCAAAATGTATATTTATGGAAAAACGAAGATGGAACGTATGAATATGTACCAGCATTAGGTGGAGCAGGAGGAGCTTCTTTTAGAGATACAAACGGTAATGGAAAAGCTGGATATAACGGAGTAAATGGTTCTGCAAGACAAACCGGCGGCGGAGGTTCTGGGTCTTCAAGTTTTATGAAATGGTCTGGTGCTGGAACTGCAGGAACATCATATTCTGGAGGTACAGGAGGCGGTTCTGCGTATGATGGAACAGGAGGTTCCGCAGTATCTAATGGTGGACGAGGCGGTTCTGGCGGAGGACGTACAAGTCCTGGAGGTGCTGGAAATCCTGGTGGTTCGGGTTATAGACAAGGCGGTTCTGGCACAGGAGGACTACTAGTAATTTATGCGAATGAATATGTAAATAACGGATTAATATCAGCTTGTGGAAAACCTGGAGGAGTTACGAATAATTATGGTGGTGGCTCGTCTGGCGGAGGTTCAATTAATATATTTTATAAGGAAAAACTATCAGATGGAACTATCAACATAGCAGGTGGTGTACAAACTGTTTCAAAAAGAGGTGGAAATGGAGGTACAGGAACTATAACTTATACTCAAATTGATATTAATCAAACGATGTTGTTTACTGAAAATCTAGTTATTAATCAGTCTCAAGAAGAAACACCAATAAATCCACCAAAATTTGCAATAAACAATGTATCAACAATTGAAAAAGAAATAAGTATAACTTATCCACAAGGATATACAAATGAATATAGTATAGATAATGGAATAACATGGAATTTATACACAGATATAATAAAAGTAGATAAGAATATGACAATATATGCAAGATCTTTGGACGAATCTGGAAAAGTAGTATCTTCATCAAGTATTAAAGTAACAGGTATTGAAGAAATAGAAGAAATTAATGAACAAGAAGATAATGCAAATGAAGTAATAAATATAGCAGAAAAAATATTAGTAGGAGAGGATTATCCTCTTCCTACTGAATACAAATGTTATATAAATGATATAGAATATACAAATACTAGTGCTTTAGAAGTAGGAAAGTATAATGTAATGTGCTATAAAGATGAAGAATTAATCTATACAAAAGAAATAGAAATAGTGGAGGAAAATAATGAAACTTAAAAGAATTAAAATGAGTAAAAATAAAAAAATAATACTAGCAACAATAGGTGGATTAGCATTATTATTAGGAATTTTAGGAATCATAAAATCTACATTTGCTATAGATGATTCAGAGTATTTAAATGTTCAAATAGTAGATGATTTAGAATTTACTAATGCTTTTGAAAATTATACAGACAATATATATACTTTTGATGTAGAAGTAACAAATACAAAAGAAGAAGAATATAAATTAAAAACAATAGATGTTGTGTTTAAAGATAAGAATAATAATGAAATAGAAACATTAATTGGATATATAGGAGATAGTTTAGGAAGTAAAGAAAAAAAGATTTTATCAGTATCAGTAGATAAAGAAATAAAAGATATAGGAAGTATTAGTTATAAAATAAATAAATAAAATAAATAGAAGAAGTCAAAAATATGATAAAGAGAAATGATGAAATAAAAGTAAAAATTATTTTTGCTTCTTTTTTTTTTACTTAAAATGAAAAATTTTAAAATAATAGAAATAAATATGGACAAAAAAAGACTGGTATATTTTGAGTAACAAAGAAAAAGAAACATATAAATATTTATATATGTTAGATTTAAATAAAGAAGAATTAGAAGAATATTGTGGAGATGATGAATTAATGAAGAAATATGAAGAGAAAGTAAGTAAATTGAATGAAGATGAGAAATTTACATATTTTTTAACAGATGAAGAAGATGGAGAAAACATATATAATTCAAGATTAAAACTAGCAGAAGAAAAAGCAATCCAAAAAGGATTAGAACAAGGAAGAAAAATCATCATCCATAAAAATAGCTAAAGAAATGTTAAAAAAGGTATAGATATAAAAGATATTATGGAAATTACTAAATTAACATTTGAAGAAATTAAAAATTAATAACCATGAAATATTTTTGTGACTAATTAGTAAAAATGTCTCATTAATTATGTTTTATTAATTAG
>JAEDGC010000074.1 GCA_016297695.1 Bacilli bacterium | reverse complement strand
TTCTATTATATTAAGTAAAAGATCTAACAAAAATGTTAGAAGATATCAATTAGTTTATCAACAAATTTCAAGAAATATAGAAAACGCTGTATTTTTAATAGATTAAAGCATTTATATCTCAATGGATAGAGGTCTAAGCTACGAACTTAGAGGTTATTGGTTCGATTCCAATTAAATGCTTTATAGTACTCTTAGCTTAATGGATAAAGTAACAGTCTTCTAAACTGTCTTATATCAGTTCAACTCTGATAGAGTGCTTATAAGTTTTTGGGATTATTTTTTAAATATTAGTTTATTATATATATATATAATAAATATAAATATTAGAGTTTAATCCTGGCTCCGAATTAACGCTAGTAGTATGCTTGAACACATGCAAGTCGAATGTTTTTAATTTTAGTAATTAAAGTACATGGCGTACGGGTGAGTAATGAAAAATTAGATACCTTAATAAATTATCTAAAAAACAATATCAGTTATGATAACGTTAAATGATATGAAAAGTAATAAATTATATTTATTATGTATTAAGATTTGATTTTTCTAGGATTAGGTAGTTGGTGAGGTTAAAGCTTACCAAGCCAAAGATCCTTAGCTGGTTTTTGCGAATGATCAGTCACATCGGAATTGAAATAAGGTCCGACTATTTTTTAGTCAGCAGTGGGGAATATTGGACAATGGACGAAAGTCTGATCCAGCAATACTACGTAAGTGATGAAGGTTTTGTTACTGTAAAACTTGTTTTTTATTAGGGATAATGACCCTTTTAAAAGAAGTCCCGGCAAACTCTGTGCCAGCAGCCGCGGTAATACAGAGGGGGCGAGCGTTATTCGTATTTACTGGGCGTAAAGTGTTTTGAGACGATTTTTTAAGTTAAAAAGTAAAGATCAAAGCTTAACTTTGAATTCATTTTTAATACTGAAAATTTAGAGTATATTACAGGATAATAGAATTTTTGACAGGAGGGGTGACATCCAAAGATATCAAAAGGAATGCCATTTAGCGAAGGCAATTATCTAGTAAAATACTGACGTTGATTAACGAAAGCATGGGGAGCAAATAGGATTTGATACCCTAGTAGTCCATGCTGTAAACTATGAATATTAATTATTGTGAATTTATTTGCAGTAATTTAGTTAACGTATAAATATTCCGCCTGGGAAGTAAAACCGCAAGGTTGAAACTCAAAGGAATTGACGGGGGCTCACACAAGCGGTGGAACATGTGGTTTAATCCGATAACCCGCGTAAAATCTTACCAGTTCTTGACTTAATTTAGTTTTAAAGGTATTATATTAAAAACATAATATTTAAAAATTACAGGCGTTGCATGCCTGTCGTCAGCTCGTGTTTTGAAATGTTAAGTTCATTCTTTTTAACGAGCGCAACCTCTTATTTAAATAAAATTAAATTAATTTAATATGATATATTCATATTATTTAATTTTTTATAATAATTTAAATATATATGAGATGAATGACAAGTCGTTATGACCCTTATGAACTGGGCTACACATGTGTTACAATGTTTTTTACAAAAAGATGCAATTATGAAAATAGGAGCAAATCTTGAAAAAAAAACAAAGTTCGGATTATAGATTGAAATTCATCTATATGAAGTTGGAATCGCTAGTAATCGTGCATTAGTACGGCACGGTGAATATGTACTTGAGCCTTGTACACACCGCCCGTCACATTAGAAAAATTATTTTTGTACTAAATATTTATTTTTTAATTATCTAATAATATTATTAATATTTATAAAAATATAATAGTTATTTTAGTTTTTAAGAATAAATATCACTATAAAAATTCTGATTTTAATGAAGTCGTAACAAGGTAGCCGTATGGGAACATGTGGCTGGAATTTTTATTAAAAACATAAAAACTTATAAGGTAATTAACTCAATGGTAGAGTATTTCGCTTACAACGAAGAAGTTAATGGTTCAAGTCCATTATTACCTATAATAAATCAAGGTGCTAGGTAGCTACTTAGGCTCATGCCCTAATTATTTAGGTTCAATTCCTAACCTTGGTATATGCATTTAAAAGTACAAAGAGCATTAGAAGGATGCCTAGGTATTTATTAAAGGACGTTTTATCGAAAATTTATGGCTAACTAATGTTATGATACCATAAGATTCCTAAAGGGAAACCTCTTAATATTTAAGAGTATTCTATACAAGAATTACTAAAATGTAGTGAACTGAAACATCTAAGTAACTACAGAAAAAGATATCAAACGAAATTCCGTAAGTAGTGGCGAACGAACATGGATCAGGCTTATTAAATTTAAATTAATTTTATATAATTTTTTAAAATCAAAGATGGAAAATCCAGTATATAAAATTAGTTTTTAGTTGTATAAAGTAAAACGGAACACGTGAAATTCTGTTTGAATATAGGGGGACCATCCTCTAAGCCTAAATATAATAAATAACCGATAGTGAACAAGTACTGTGAAGGAAAGGTGAAAAAGCTTATTTATATTTTTTAGTGAAATAGAACCTGAAATCTAATGCTCGATAACAATTGGAGCTTATAAATAGTGACAATGTACCTTTTGTATGATGGACCAGCAACTTTATTAATTTAGCAAGCTTAATTTGATAAAAGTAGGCGTAGTGAAAGCAAATTAGAACATAATAAACTGAGTTAAATTAATAAGACCCGAAATCAAGTGATCTAACCATGAACAGGTTGACTTTAATGTAAAAGTTAAATGAGGACCGAACTCGTATCTGTTGCAAAAGATTGAGATGATTTGTGGTTAGGGGTGAAAGGCTAATCAAACTTGAAGATAGCTGGTTTTCTGCGAAATCTATTTAGGTAGAGTGTTAAAAATATGAAATATGAGGTAGAGAACTCGATAGAAAAGGGGGACATTTATTGTCTTACTAATTTTAATGAAACTACAAATGCGTATTTTATTTTTTTAGCAATCAGACTTTGAGTGCTAAGATTCAAAGTCGAAAGGGAAACAGCCCAGATTGTATGTTAAGGTCTCTAAATTTAATTTTCTAATCGTATAAGGACTTTTAAAGATAATGACAACCAAAAGATAGGCTCAGAAGCAGCCACTCTTTAAAGAAAGCGTAATAGCTCATTGGTCTAGTTTTTAAATTCCGAAGATGTATTGAGACTTAAGAATAATACCGAAACAGCAAATTTCTAAATTAGAAATGGTAGCAGAACGTTTTGTATGCTTTAAAACTAGAATTGAAAAATTTTAGTTTAGTATCAAAAGTGATAATGCTGGTATAAGTAGAATAAACAATGTAACTAAACATTGTCGCCGTAAACCCAAGGTTTTTAAAATAAAAATAAATTGTTTTATAATATACGGTCTCTAAGATAAAGATGATAATTTTTATCAATGAGTTATATTTAATAAATTTTGTAAAAATTATAGAATTAAATAGAAGTAGTTGATTTTTTTTGGATAATTTTTATACGCGAAAAATTATTAAGTGAAACCGTACTAAAACCGACTCAGGTGGGTTAGTAGAATATACTAAGGCGTAGAGATAATCATAGTGAAGGAACTCGGCAAAATGACTTCGTAACTTCGGGAGAAGAAGTTCCTTAAAGTAAAATTTAAGGAGGTACACAATAGGGGGTAGCGACTGTTTAATAAAAACACAAGACTATGCCAAATCGTAAGATGATGTATATGGTCTGACATCTGCCAAATGCCGTGTAGTTAAATTCAAAGGTTAAATGCTTTTGATATAAGCAGCGGTTAATGGCGGCCGTATCTTGACGGTCCTAAGGTAGCGAAATTCCTTGTCAATTAATTGTTGACGCGCATGAATGATGTAACGACTTCCCCACTGTCTCCACTATGAACTCTTTGAAATTGAATTATTCGTGAAGATGCGAATTGCATATGGCTAGATGGTAAGTCCCTGTGCACCTTTACTACAAGTTTACACTGATTACGAATATTGAAATGTGTAGAATAAGTGGGAGTCTAAACAACAACAGTGAAATACCACTCATTTTAATAATTTGTAGCTAACTAAAAGGAAAACTGTAAATTTGGTAGTTTGACTGGGGCGGTAACCTCCTAAAAAGTAACGGAGGTATATAAAGGTAAACTTAAATTATTTAGTAAATAATGATAGAGTGTAATGGCATAAGTTTGCTTGACTGTAAGATTGACAAATCAAACAGAAACGAAAGTTGATCATAGTGACCCGGTAGTTCTTTATGGAAAGGCTATCGATCAATGGATAAAAGGTACGCCAGGGATAACAGGCTGATGACTCTCTAGAGCCCATATCTACGGAGTAGTTTGGCACCTCGATGTCGGCCCATCACATCCTAGAGCTGTAGCAGGTTCTAAGGGTTTGACTGTTCGTCAATTAAAGTGGTACGCGAGCTGGGTTTAAAACGTCGTGAGACAGTTTCGTTCCTATCTACCATATGTTTAAGAAAAAAAAGGAAAGATAATCTTAGTACGAGAGGACCAGATTAGGTTGATCAATAGTGCATCGGTTATTTCTACAAAGTACAGCCGAGTAGCCAAATCAATAATAAATAATTACTGAAAGCATATAAGTAAGAATTTTATTCCTAATTTTTCTAAAAAATGTAAAAGACTATTACGTTAATAGGCTTATAGTGTAAGCATGGTAACATGTTGAGCTTATAAGTACTAATTTTTTGATTATTTAAATGCATAAAGAGCAATATGTTTAGTGGCTATAATTTTAGACTGTAAATCTAACGGGTTTATCCCATCGTGGGTTCGAGTCCCTCTTGCTCTATTAAAAAAAAATAGTAATAATCGTATATTATAAGATATTTGATACTATTTTTGATTAACATTTAATTAAAAATGTTTAATATACTGATCTCTTTAATTTTATTACCTTTAATAGGATCTTTAATTATTTGTTTATTAGATTATAATAACATAAAAGCTATAAGAACTGTTGCTTTATATACAACAACTATTACTTTCTTTATATCATTATTACTTTTAGTATTTTTTGATAAAAGTAACTTTGGTTTTCAATTTTTAACTTCTATAAATTGGTTAAATGCTATCAATGTAAATTTTGTTTTAGGTATAGATGGTATAGCTTTATTTTTTATATTATTAACTACTTTCTTATTTCCTATATGTATATTATCTAGTTGGAACTATATTTTACATAATACTAAATTATTTTATGTAAGTTTCTTAATTATGGAAACTATATTAGTTTTAGTATTTAGTACTCTAGATGTATTATTTTTCTATATGTTCTTTGAAAGTGTTTTAATACCTATGTTTGTAATTATAGGTGTTTGGGGTGCTAGAGAAAGAAAAATATTTGCATCTTACATGTTCTTTTTATATACTTTATTAGGTTCAGTTTTAATGTTAATAGCTATATTTGTAATGTATTGTTATACAGGTACAACTAGTTATGAAATATTATTAACTTGTAATTTTAATGAAAATTTACAATTATTATTATGGTTAGCATTTTTCTTATCATTTGCTGTTAAAGTACCAATGGTACCTTTCCATATATGGTTACCTGAAGCACATGTAGAAGCTCCTACACCAGGTTCAGTAATATTAGCAGGTGTATTATTAAAATTAGGTACTTATGGTTTTATGAGATTTTCTTTACCTTTATTCCCTTATGCTAATATCTATTTTACTCCATTTGTATTTACTTTAGGTTTATTAGGTGTTATTTATGCTTCTTTAATAGCTATAAGACAAACTGATCTAAAAAGAGTTATTGCTTATGCTTCTGTAGCTCATATGAACTTAATAATGATTGGTTTATTCTCAAATAATGTAACTGCTATAGAAGGTGCTTTCTTACAAATGTTAAGTCATGGTTTAGTTGCAGGTGCTTTATTCTTAGTAGTTGGTATTTTATATGAACGTTTCCATAGCCGTTTAATTAAATATTATAGTGGTTTAGTACAAGTAATGCCTATGTTTGTATTATTCTTCTTATTTTTTACTTTAGCAAACATAGCTACACCAGGTACAAGTAGTTTCGTAGGTGAATTTTTAATATTCATAGGTACTTTCCAAAATCATGCTACCGTTACTTTCTTAGCAGCTACTGGTATGTTATTTGGTGGTATTTATTCTTTATGGTTATATAATAGAATAGCTTATGGTAATGTTAAAATAGAATATGTAACTAATTTTGTAGATTTAAATAAAAGAGAATTCTTCATGCTATTTGCTATTTTAATTCTTGTA
The DNA here is from genome assembly GCA_016297695.1 of Bacilli bacterium. Classification (GTDB taxonomy): domain Bacteria; phylum Bacillota_I; class Bacilli_A; order RF39; family UBA660; genus RUG14121. The sequence goes on along the minus strand of JAEDGC010000074.1, from coordinate 367 downwards.
ATATTTGCAGGTATTTATCCTAAATTCTTCTTAGATTTTATGCATGCTTCTATTACAGGTTTAGTTACTTTTATGAATATATAATTTATTTATATATTTAAAGGGTTTATAGTTTAACGGTAAAACAATCGCCTTTTAAGCGATTAAGTTTGGGTTCAAATCCCAATAAACTCATTTTAAAGGAAAAATGACAGAGTGGTAATGTGCTAAATTGCTAATTTACGAGGATAAAATCCTTCAACGGTTCAAATCCGTTTTTTTCCGTAATTTATTTACATATTTAAATATATGATATTATACATAATATGATATATACCTAAAATATAATGATGGGGGGCTAAAATTGGGTTTTGGTCAAATTATTTTT
>JAEDGC010000017.1 GCA_016297695.1 Bacilli bacterium | reverse complement strand
GATCTACGTAAAATTGCTGAAACTTTAGATATGTCATTACAAAAACTATTAAAAGTTGCAGGATATGATGAAATGTCTTTATATTTTCATGCACATAAAAATAAAGATAAATATGCTGATAAATCTAGTAAAGACTTAAAAGAATTAATTGAACAATATAAAGAATCAGAAACAGCTTTATTACAATTTGATTTTACTAAAAGGAAAAAAGCAAGAGAAGCAGGATTTATCATATTTAAGGTAGCAGAACATTTGACATTACTTAAAGAAGGTAAAAGTGAATACACCTTAGAACAAGCTATTGAAGAATTAAATAAAGCACAAGATTTACTTAATCCAATTATGGATAAGTATGATTATAAAAAGTTACCAAAAAGAAATTAAATTAGAATATTATGAAAGCAATGTAAATAAATATTTATTTTGAATAGCAATTTCTTATAATAGAAAAAATATAAAGAATGTTTATTAAATAGTATGAACATGGATAAACCTTAGGAGGTTAGTATATGAAACAGGTACGAAAAGCAGTAAGAACATTTTTAATTAATGATAATAAAGTTATTGTTATTAAATACAAGACAAATAAAAATATGAGTTATTATGATATTCCGGGAGGAAAAATCGAAGAAAATGAAAGTGCTATTGATGCATCAATTAGAGAATTTAAAGAAGAAACTGGAATAGAAGTTATTGATCAAAAGTATAAAGGTAATGTTATTGTAGAATATCCAAACATGATATTTGATTTTGATATATATTTAGTAAATGATTATAAAGGTAATCCACAAGAATTTGATGAAAATTATTCCATGTGGATTAATATAGAAGATTTATTAAATGAGAATAAAAAGTTTCCTAGTGTGGAAATAATTAAATATTTAGAAAATAATGATATTAATTTAAAAATATATTCCGATGATAATCACAATATATTAAACATAGAATAATAATTAAATTTTAAGGGTTTATTTAGAAAGGAGTTTAAATATGAATAAGAAAAATATAATAAATATAAATGATTTAGAAATTAGACTTTGCACTTCGGAAGATGTTAAAGACATTTATAAACTCCAGAACATAGTAATAGATTATTTCAAAGAGAATGAGAAAGGATATTTTCTTCCATTTAAAGAGGAGAGCTATTTAAGAATTGTAAACGATCCAATTCATGATGGTGAAATCTATGGAGCATTTTTAAAAGATAAAATGATTGCTTGGGTATTTTTATCAGTATCAAACAGAATGAAAGAATTAAAAAGTTTTATTCCTAATATAGAAGGTAATTGTGCAGATATTGATGGTATAATAGTATTACCAGAATATAGAGGAAATAATTTACAAAAAGTTTTAGTTAATTATTTAGAAAAAAGAGCTAAAGAATTAGGTATTCGAAATATTGTAGCAGAAGTAACATTTGGAAATGAATATAGTTTAAGAAATTTACAAAGTTTAGGTTATGAAATAAAAAATTGGTATCAAAAAGATAAAAATATAAAAAGACATATTTTGTTAAAGAGGTTAAAAAATGATTAATATAAACAATATAAAAAATAACATTGAAACTTTAAAAAAAGAATTACCAAGTTTAGAAATTGATAGTATATTTCTAGAACAAGATGGAAAAACGGAAAAATTGTTTTATAAAGATGATCAATTACACGAATTAAGAAGTTGTGCAAAATTGTTAGTAGCAATGGCTATTGGAATTGCTATTGATAGAAAAATGAAATTTGATAATCAAGTTATATCTTTAAATACAAAAATTTATCCAATAATACAAAATAAAGTAAATATTAAAAGAGAAATTAATTTATTAAAAATTCAAAAATGGACTATAAGAGATTTATTAACACATACAACAGGTTATGAATCTCAAATGATGTCGGAAAGATATATAGAGAATATTGATAAAGATAAATTACTAGATTATGCATTAAACTATAACATACCTTATAAAGTAGGAGAAAGATTTGCTTATAACAATGCTGAACCATTTATATTATCAGTATTTTTTCAAGAAGCATTTAAAATTAATATGGCAGATTTCATAAATGAAAATATATTTAAAAAAATAGATATTTTAGAATATGAATGGGAGAACTATGGAGAATATTGTCCTGGTGCAACAGGACTTTATATGAAGCATATTGATTTTCATAAAATAGGCCAGTTGTTATTAAATAATGGTAAGTATAACAATGAACAAATTATTTCAGAAGATTGGATAAATGAAATGTGCAAATTACAATTAGAAACTCCTTCTGCATATAAATCAGATAGAGTATTTCCTAAAGTGGGAATTGGATATTATGTATTTATTTCACGAAATGGATATATTTTTAGAGACGGGTCAAATGGTCAGTACATAATTGTAAATAAAGAAAAAAAACTTTTAATAACAATTATGTCATCTGAAAAAGAAATGAAAAATGTAACAGAGATATTAAGAAATGTAATTTAACAATGAAAGGATAAGCTAATATGTTAGATAAAGTTTTAGAGACGAGCAAGTTTGTAGCTGATAATGCAAAACATGTAAAGATTAATTATGACAAAGCAAATGAATTAATAGATGAATTATTAAAATTTGATAATGTTCACTATTTAACTAAAGTACCTTATGGTGTTTATGATATGAGTACTAGAGATATAATCAACTTTTTACTTATATATGATTCAATAGACTTTTCTTTTTGGGGTAATCCTAAATGGACGATTAATGTTAATGGAAAAGATTTAGATGGGGGAATAGCACTATTACATTGTATTTTTAATATGTTTGATGGTCGTGATAGTTTAGATGTTTATCAGCAACTAGAAAATATAACGTTAGAGGAATTTAAAGAAATTTTAAAAGGAAATGTTGATATTCCTCTTTTAGAAGAAAGATATAGCATTGTTACCGGTATTGCTAAAATAGTAAATAAGAAAATGAATGGAAGTTTTTATGATTACATAGAAAATATGAATACAGATCAAGAAATATTTAATACTATACTTAACAATTTTAGTAGTTTTGGAGATACTAGAACTTATGAAGGACAAACTATATATTTTTATAAATTAGCACAACTATTAACTTCTGATATTTTACATGTAATTGAAATAAAAGAACAAAAAGAAGTTGATTATTCTTGTTTATTAGGATGTGCAGATTATAAAATACCACAAGTAATGCAAGGATTTGGTATTCTAGAATATGATAATGAATTATCTTCGTTATTAGAAACTAAGACTGAAATAGAGGAAAATAGTGAATATGAAGTTGAAATTAGAGCTAGTATGATAGTTGTAATAAATTATATATGGGAACAAATAGATAAAAGTATTGATAGAATTGATATAAATGACTTTATATGGAGTAAAGGTCAAGACAAAACTAAAAAATATAAACCTTACCATTTAACTAGAACAAAATCATACTAAAAATTATTATCAAGAATTAATAAAAAAAGAAAGGAGTGTGTTATAAATGAAAATTATAACTGTTTGTGGTAGTTTAAAATTTTATAAGGAAATGATGGATATTACGGAAAAAATGGAATTACAAGGTAATTGCATGTTAGTACCTATATATAATCCTTCAAAATCGAGTAAAGATGACTTTACTGAAGAAGAAGCACTAATATTAGATAAAATGCATAAGGAAAGAATAAAATTATCAGATGCTATTTTAGTTGTAAATGTTAATGATTATATAGGAAGCAGTACCAAAAGTGAAATAGAATTTGCTAAGTCATTAAATAAAGAAATTATTTATTATACTGATATAGTGTATAAAGAAATATAAGGTAGGTTTATTATGAAAGTATTAAGCTTAACTGAACCTTATGCAACATTAATTGCAAAAGGCATTAAAACTATTGAAACTAGAAGTTGGAAAACAAATTATAGAGGTAAATTATATATTCACGCAAGTTCAACAAAAATCCCAAAAGAATATAAAAATAATGAAAAATTAATGTCATTAATTAATTTAAATGAATTAAATTATGGTAATATAATTTGTTCTTGTGAATTAGTAGATTGTATTGAAATGACAGATAAATTTATAGCGGATATAAAGAAAAATAAAAATGAGTATATAACAGGTGTTTATGCTGTCGGAAGATATGCATGGATATTAAAAGATATAAAAGTATTAGATAAACCTATTAAAACTAAAGGACATTTAGGTATTTGGAATTTTGAATAATTTTTAGATGGAATATTAAATTATTTTATTATAATTAATCATAATTAAAGTTTTAAAAGTTTATAATATTGAATTGAAGTAGGAGAATTGTATGAGAATAGGAATAGATATAGATGGTGTATTAACTGATATAGAACAATGGCAATTAGATTATGGAAGTAAGTTCTATTTTGAAAAATATGGTAAAGAAATACAAAATAACGAAGGCTATGAAACAACTGATATATTTAAAGTTGATAGTAAACTAGATGATGAATTTTGGACTGAGTATTTTAAAGATTATTCGATAAATGTTGATGTTAGAAAATTTGCTAGTGAAGTAATTAAAAAACTAAAACAAGATGGTAATGAAATTTATATTATTACCGCAAGAGGTAGCTTTTTATCACATTCTGCAAATGTAATGCTTTTTGAAGAAAATAAAAACATTGTTTTAGAATGGCTTAGAAAAAATGAAATTGAATATGACAAAATAATATTTAGTCCAGAAGATAAACTTAGTATATGTTTAGAAAATAATATTGATGTAATGATAGAAGATAAAGTTGACAATATAAACAAAATATCAACAAGGATTCCAGTTATATGTTTTCATGCAGGATATAATAAAAATTGTAAAGGTAACAATATTTTAAGATGTTATAGTTGGTATGATATATATAGTAAAATTGTCCATTAAAAAATATGTCGAAAAAGTGATATAATTATATTATCCACAAAAAGTATTTTGAAAGGATGTTTATATAATGAAAATAATAACATATAATTTAAATGGTTTAAGAGCAGCTAATAAATTAAATGTATTAGAATGGTTAAAAAAAGAAAATGCAGATATAATTTGTTTGCAAGAAGTAAGAGCAGACCAAAATATATGTGAAGAAATATTACAAGATTTTAATAGTAATTATAATATCACATATAATTGTGCTGAAAAAAAGGGTTATTCTGGAACAATTACTTTAAGTAAGCAATCTCCGACAAAAGTTTTGACTGGTTTGAATTCTAATATAAACGATATTGAAGGCAGAACAATAATTAGTCAATTTGATAATTACACTATAGTTAATTCATATATTCCAAATGGTTCAAAAAGATTAGATTATAAAAAACAATTTATAGCAGATTTAACTAATAAAATAATTGAATTGAAAAAAGATAATCAAAAAATTTATTTATGTTGTGATGCAAATGTAGCTCATAAAGAAATAGATGTTAATAAGCCAAAAGAAACAAGTAAAAAGTCTGGATTTCTATTAGAAGAAAGAATATTAATAGATAATATTTTGAAAAATGATTTTATTGATTGTTTTAGAGAATTAAATAAAGATAAAATTCAATACACATGGCGTTCTTATAAAGCTAGACAAGAAAATAATGATTATGGTTGGAGATTTAGATTTGACTATATTTTTTGTAGTGATAACCTAGTAAAAGATTTGATTAAGTGTTATTCACCAGATTTAGAATATAGTGACCATCTACCAGTTATCTTGGAGGTGAAATGATGAAAATAAAAAAAATATATAATTCTAATAATAATGAAATTGCATGTTGTTTTTTCAGATCTACTTCACAGAAACCTAATATGAAAATTCTTTTACAAATTACAGAAAGATGTAATTTAAGATGTAAACATTGTTTTGTTTCAAGCAGTACTTGTGGTAATGATTTATCTTATGAAGATATAAAGAATAAAATATTACCTAACTTAATAAAAGCAAAAGTAAATAGAATTACATTAACAGGTGGAGAACCAATGGTTCATAAAGATATTATGAAAATAATGAATTTAATTAATGAAAATAATATGCACATTACTTTATGTACTAATGCAGTTGCGTTAAATGAAAGAAACATAGAACAAATTAGCAAATTTAAAGACGTACATGTTAATGTTAGTTTGGACGGATTTTCAAGTAAATCACATGGCAAATTTCGTGGTAATGAAAATGAAATTATATTTGATAAAATAATTGAAAATATTAAGTTATTATCTAAATATAAATTATTAAACGGAATAATGACATCCCCTAATATTTATTCAGATATAAGCGAGTATGTAGATATTTGTGTATTTGCCAAGAAATATAATGCTAGATACGTTTTATTCAATCCATTATCTAAATTTGGTAGAGGTGAAGAAACACAGGATTTAGGTTATAATCAAGAGCAATTAAAAAAATTAAGAAATGTTTTAGAAAATAAAAATATAGAAGACGATAATTTTGAAATTGTTTTTATAAGAATACCATCTAATAACGAAAACATGACATTATCTGATTGTAATTGCGAAATTCCCTATGTTTTCACAAATGGTGACGTAGCAATATGTCCATATATGGTTTTTGCTTGTGATAATAAAGAATCAAAGTATGATAGAAAAGATTTTATATATGGAAATATATTAGAAGACAATTTTGATTTAGAGGAAATTATGAAAAATTATGAATTTGTTGATTATATTGAACCAGATAAAATTCATTGTGATAGCTGTAACAAAGGATGTAAGGCAATAAAAATAGCACATGGTTTATCAATAAATGGATGTGATGTAGAGATGTGTAAAAAACTCAAAAAATAAAATTTGTATGAAATTATATTAAAGTTGATAAAGAAGAGAAAAAATGATATTATCGCTTTTTAAAATGTAGTAATGAGGTGTTATTGTGAAAAGATTATTAAGGATTAGTTTTGATTTATCATTATTATCATTTATACCAATAATATCTTGGTTTCTACTTGGAATAATAGTTGATAAGAATTTAATTAATATATTTACTTTAACTTATCCATTACAATTTATATATTATATAATTAAATCTATATTTTCTACTGGGGCTAATATAAGCAAAGAAAAAGATAAAAATAAAGATGCAGTAATGTCAGGCTTAATGTTAGGAACCGTTGTGTCTATAATTATTTTTACTATAATTCTATTAAATGTTGATAATTATATTAGTTTTATGAATATGGATATAAGTACATATAAAAATTTTACTATATATTCAATATTACAACTATTTATTTGTTTAGAATTTGCGATGATGCAAGATAAACTATATTATGAAGAAAAAAATAAATTAGCAAATAAGCATTCATTAGTATTTAATTTATTAAATTTTATATTATTAATAGGTACATCATTAATAACAAAAAATCAAATTATTATAATTGCAACAACATTAATTCCATTAGCGATATATACTTTGTATATTTATATTAAAAATAGTAATAAGTTTAAATTTAATATTAATGTATTAAAGTGTATAAAATATGATTCAGTTGAGTTATTCAATAATATTGCATTCTTTTTAATATTCTTATTTGGATTATCTAATGCTTTAGAATATGGAGAAGTATATGCGATTGCTTTAACTTTTATAGCTTTAATAACTGATACACAATGGGATACCTTTGATGCTATAAAAGAGGCAGCAACAATAGATATTAGTAAAAGAAAGTTTAATTATATAGAAGATAGAAACAATGCTTATAAATTATTAGGAATATTATTTGGAACAAGCTTAATTATGTTTGTGTTATTATATGGTTTTTATAATTTAGATTTTAAAATTACAATGATATATTTTTCATTTGAAATAGTTAATTTTTTAATTTATCCAATATATAGAATAAAAACTTGTTATTTACAATTAGAATATTCAGCTTTTAAAATTACATCAAATAAGATAATAGCATCAATACTTAGAATGTTCATGTCATTATTAAAAACGCCATTTTGTACAGGAATAGGACAAGTGTGTTCATCAATTTATCAATTTATAACAGTTAGTATAATGTTTGGTCATAATTTTAAAATTGATAAAACAGGTTGTGTTATTAAAAAGAAATCAATATTGAATAATGACACTATGACATTATAAATGAGAGTAGTGTACTTACAAACAATGTGTCACAGTGTCATTTAATAATAAAAATAATGAAATATGTGATATAATAGTATATATAAAAAGAAGCGCTAGTACAGGCTTATGATTATAAGTTTTTGTATTGGCGTTTTTTCGTAGTAAGGAAGTGATTTATAATTGGAAAATATTGATAATAATATTGTAAAAAAAATTCAAAAAGTGGATTTTCATATTCATAGTGCTGTAAGTACAAAAGACGGAGATAAAGTTAAATCTAATACGATTGAAAATATTGATGTTCTTATTTCAAAGTTAAGAGAGAATAATATAAATATGGCTTCAATAACAGATCATAATGCATTTAGCTTGGAAATGTATGACAAGTTCAAATCTTATGAGGGGAAAACTTTAGCAAAAGTATTACCAGGTATTGAATTTGATGTAGAATTTGAAGGAGAAAGAATTCATATAATAACTATATTTAATGATAACGACTATTCTAAAATAGAGAATATACCTAGAGTTTTAGAAAAGACCACATTTGATAATAAGAAAAATAATGCATACACTGAAAAGACATATAAAGATATATTGAAACAAATAGATACAAATGTGCTATTAATTGCACATCAAAAAAGTGGTGTACGTTCTAATAATCATAATGAAAATTTATCTAAGATTGGTGAAGATGAATTTGATAATATAATTGGTATAGATTATTTTGATGCAGTTGAATTTAGAAGTGGAAAAGTTGAAGGAATATTAAAAGATTATAAAAGAGAAAAAGATTTAAATAATTTAAGATATATAACGGGGACTGACTGCCACAATTGGTCTGTTTATCCTCAACAAGATGAAAATGATAAGACAGATATCCAATATAGTTATTTAAGATGTTTGCCAACATTTAAAGGATTAGTGATGTCATTAACTGATTCAAAAAGAGTTACCACTGCTTATTATGAAATAAACAAACCATTTATAGAAAGTTTAGAAATATCTATAAATGGAGAAAAAAATATTATTCCATTATCGCAAGGTTTAAATGTAATGATTGGTGATAATAGTATTGGTAAAAGTTTGATATTAGAAAACTTAATGGATCCAACATTTAGTGGAGTAAAATCTGCGTCTAAAAAGTCAGGATATAAAAATTATCTTAAAACGCAAAAAATTAAAGTTAGACCATTTGATAATAATGCAATAAAAAAAATTCATTATGATTATCAAGGAAAAATCAGAGAATTATTCCAAAGTGGAACTAAATTACTAGATATTTCATTTTTTAAAAATAAATTTGGTGTATTAGATAATCAAGAAAATGAAAAAATAGTATTAGATTACGCAGAAAAAGTTATTAAAAAGGTCAATGAAAATCAGATTACTGAAGATATAAATAGTGAATTAGATTTTGATATAGCAATTCCAGCAGAAATAGAAGATAAAACTTATTTATTAAGAATAACTGATAATTTGCAAATAAAAAAATATAATTATAAGATAATAAGTTCCTCTATAAATAATGTAATAAAAAGTTTGGAAGACTTATACAAATTAGATGGTTTTAATGATGTCAAGATAATTAATGTTATTATTGAAAAATTACGAAAACTTGTAGATAAATACAATAAAAAAGATGTTGAACAAACGCAAAATCAAACAATAATTTCTAAAATAAAAAGTATTTGCAAGAAATACGAAGAAAATAATAAAGAAACTTCGCAATCTCAGGAAAATTTATTAGTAGAATATAAACAAAATATTATTACTGCTAAAAATAAGATTCTTAACAAAATTAATGATTATAATAAGGAAAAAATTTGTGTATTAGAAAAATTTGATACTTTAACCCTAAATAAAATAATCAATCCGGAAGGAAAATATAATTTTATTACTCAAAATATATGTGAAAAAATTACTAAAGCAGAAATAATAAATATACTTACAAATCCTTTCTCAAATTTACATTCTCTAGAAAAAGTAGAAAAATTTAATAAAAATGATTTTCAAACAAAATTAAAAAAGAGTCTAAAAAATGGAAATGATGATTTTGAAAAAATATATAAAGATGCAGTAAAAGATTATTTAAATAAAAAAATATTAAAACAAGAAACTGTTATAACTTTAGATAATAAAAAAATTCAAAACGGAAATTCACAAGGGAAAAATGCATTAATATATCTCGATGTGCTTGCAGATGAAAAAACAAATAAACTTTATATTGTTGATCAGCCTGATGATGATATATCACATTTAAAATTGAATTCAGATGTTATAAATATTATGAGAAGAATGGGCGATAGTAAACAAGTATTATTTATTACTCATAAACCTGAACTGGTTGTAAATCTTGATGTGGATAATGTTATAATTTTAAAGCAAGACGATAATGATAAGATTGTTATAAATAGTGGTGCTTTAGAGTATGAAAATTCAGATAAGAAAATAAATATTCTGAAAGATGTAGCAGAAATACTTGATGGTGGAGAAGAAATAATTAGAAAGAGGTGGAAACGTTATGACAAATAAAATCATATTTAAGTTAGAAATAGATAAAGATAATTTAAATATTGTTGTTAATGAAAAAATTGCAAAAAAAATATCCATAAAAAACAAAAATATAAATACAAATGACATATATAATATATTAAAATATGACAAAAATAATGAGTATGTATTAGATTCAAAAAAATTTAACGATGATGAAATAGTTGGAAAAGAACAAGAGATGAGAAGGTTATATAATTACACATATGATTTGTTTTTTGAAATTATTGATGCAGTAAATGAAGAAAACAAAAAAATTTTAAAAGAACAAAAAAGTAAATAATATTATTTCTAGATACCAAAACTAGATACTAAATGTTAAAAATAAAGTTATTTTTATAAACTTTGATAAATTTTGATAAAAGAAAAAGTCTTATTTTGTAAGACTTTAACTAATTATTAAATTGTTACGAACTGATATTAATATTTCCCCCTGAAGAGAGCATTTAATCGTGCTCTCATTTTTTATGCCCATTTTATAAGGGTTTGCGAGGCATCGGTATTGCTAAAATAATTTTAGGTACAATTTAGGTACAAAAAAATATGATTTTAGAATAGTTCATTGAAGAAAAGTGACGTAAACGCCAAAAATCTTCAATGAATTTTTAAATTTTAACAATGATACAGATAATATATAAATAATCCGTATGAATGAAAAATATAACATTATTCCGCAAATGGTATAAAATATATTGACATATTATTCCAGAAACGGTATAATCTATATATAGAGGTGATAACTATGCAAATTAAAGATATGAAAGATGTTATTGATATTGCTAAAGACATTATAGATCTAACTGAGCAAAAGAAAAATCCAACAAGAGAAGGTATGGAAAAAGCAATAAAGAGTGTTAGACAACACCTATTATTAGAAACAGAAGTATATGAAGATGCATTATGTGTTGCTAATAAGAGTTCAAAAGTAAATATTGAAAATATTGATAATAACATTTTATATGGGAAACTTGATGATTATAAAACAATATGCTTTAGTTATCTTCTAGATAAGTATGGTAAAGAGCAATTTGATGAAATTATTAAAGAATATAATTTGGAGGTGTAAAAATGAATTTTATGACAATTAAAGAGGCAAGTGAAAAATGGGATATTAGTGAAAGAAGAATAAGACAACTTATTCAAGATGGTAGAATTTTAGGTGCAAAAAAAATTGGCTCTGCATGGTATATTCCAAATGATTCTGGCAAACCAATTGATAAGAGAGTAAAAGAAGAAATTGACTTTAAAATAGATCTACCAGAAGATTATTTCAAAGAAGTAGATGAAAAACTTACTAAATTAAATAGTAAAAGGCCATTATCTAAGGAAGCAACAGAATCATTACAAAATGCAATTAATCTAGAATGGACATATAACAGTAATGGTATTGAAGGTAACACTTTAACATTAAAAGAAACAAAAGTAGTGTTAGAAGGTATCACTATTGGTGGGAAATCTGTAAGAGAGCACTTAGAAGCTATTAACCATGAAAATGCTATTGAGTACTTAGAAGGACTAACCAAAGATAAAAGTGAAATATCAGAATGGAACATTAAAGGATTACATCAGTTAATTTTAAAAGGTATAGATGATGATAATGCCGGAAGATATCGAAATCATAATGTTATTATAAGTGGTGCACAACACAGACCACCAGAATATATAAAAGTTCCAGAATTAATGGAAAAATTAATGATGAACTATGATGAATGGGATAAATACCATCCAATAGTAAGAGCAGCATTATTACATGGAGAATTAGTTAAGATCCATCCTTTTATTGATGGAAATGGTAGAACATCCAGATTAATAATGAATATGGAGCTAATGAGAAGTGGATATGTCCCAGTTATTATTAAAAAAGATAATAGATTAAAATATTATGAAGCACTTGATAAGGCACATACAACAGGTGATTACACAGATTTTGTTAAATTGGTAACAAAAGCAGAAAATGAAATGTTAGATAGATATTTATCTGTAGTGGATTAAAGAAGTTATGGAGGTTTTGATATGTATTTAGAAGATATTAATATAAGAAATATAGGTCCTATAGATAGTTTTAATTATAAGTTTAAATTTAAAGATAATAAACCACTACCTGTAGTTATAATTGGAAAAAACGGTAAGGGGAAAACTATTTTAACTTCTTATATAGGTGATTTCTTTATTGAAATAGCAAAAATGGCTTATGATAACGTTGTTGAAAACCCAGGAGCATATTTTAGAGTTGTTGGTGGTACAAATGTAAGAAATGGAGTATCTTATGGTTATTCAGTAATTAATTCAAGACATAATGATAAAAATTTAATTTACTGTGAAAAAACAGGCAAAGTAGATATTGAACGAGAGAAACTAAACTTTTTAAATCACTTAAAAAAAGATCAAATTACTGGAGCATTAAATAATTCAAATGATAATTATAAAGAGGTTTTAAATTTAACTGAAAAAGATAATCCATTAAATGATAACGTGATGACATTATTTACATCTTATAGAAATGAAAAACCAAATTGGATGAATGATAATGCTATTAAATATAATTCGGAGTACTTACTTGCTGAAAAAATAAATAGAAAACTAAATAGGGAAATAATTGTTGAACATTCTGAAGAAATAAATGAGTTTTGGCTTGAACGATTGATGAGTGATGCAATGAGCTCAATAACTCCATATATTGATAATAATCAGGTAAAATTTATGATTGACAAAAATATAGGAATACTAACTCAAAATACTACTATTTTGGCAAATGTCGAAACAATACTATCTAAAATATTGCGAGAGAATGTAAAATTGATTTTAAATAATAGAAATTCTGGTAGTAGAATATCTATAAAAACATCTCATGGAATTATACCAAGTATAAAGCATTTATCACTAGGTGAATCAATTCTATTTAATTTATTTATAACAATTTTAAGGCATGGAGATGAAGCATTAAATGGGAGAATTAATGATTTAAAAAATATAAAAGGTATTGTAGCTATAGATGAAATCGACATGCATCTTGATACTGATATGCAGTATATTATCTTGCCTGAATTAATAAGTTTGTTTCCAGGAATTCAGTTTATTATTACTTCGCATTCACCATTATTTCTTTTGGGCATGAATGAAAAATTTAATACAAATTGTGATTTTATCGAAATGCCAACTGGAGAAAATGTTAATGTTGAAAATTTTGAAGAGTTTTTAAATGCATATAATTGTATCAAAAAGACCAACAAATACAATTCAGAAGTTAAAGATAGCTTAAATAAATACTTGTTAGATAATAGTTCTAATAATAAACCACTTATAATAACAGAAGGTGAAACAGATTGGATACATATGAAAAATGCATATGAAAAACTTATGAATACTGACAAAGAATTCGCAGAAAAATATGAGAGTTTAGAATTTGAATTTTTAGAATACTGTTCATCTCCTAATGCAATACTTCAAATACAGATGGGAGATAGTAATCTGTATAATATGTGTGATTCTTTTTCAAGAATTCCACAGGGAAGAAAAATGATATTTATTGGTGATAATGATAAAGAAAAAATTAAAAACAAATTAAACGACAGTAATAATTATAAAAAATGGGGAAATAATGTATTTTCTTTAACAATTCCTGTACCTGATACCAGAATAGAAACTCCTAATATATCTATTGAACATTATTATAGTGATTCTGAAATAAAAACTTCTAAAAAGTGTTCTGATAATAAAAATCGCAGATTATTTATGGGAAATGAGTTTAACCAGGATGGATTCTCAACTGATGGAATTTATTGGTGTCAAAATGATGGTAAATGTGGATTGGATAAGATTTGTGTTTTAGATGGAGAAGATGGAACAAGAATATACAAAGTTGCTGAAGCAAGCAAAGAACAAAAGACAAACTACGCTCTAAGCAAGAAAGATTTTGCTTCATTTATACAAGCAGATAAAATTAAAATATCAAAAGAGTCTTATAATAATTTTAAATTAATATTTGAAAAAATAGCCGAAATAATTAATAACAATTAAAAAAGCTTAGTCATCTCCTAAGCTATCTATAACAGAAACTACAGAGTCGAGGGCAGTACTAAACATATGTGAATATGTATTTAGTGTTTCCTCGATTTTTGTATGTCCTAAATATTTTGCTACTAATGTAACATTAGCACCATTGTTAATAAGCAGTGATGCACATGAATGTCTAAAATCATGGATCCTTATAACTTTTAAATCAGCAAGTGTTGCAAGTTTAGTTCTTCTAAGATATATATTAGAATCAGCTATAGGTTTAGCATCAGATACAACAAAGAAATCATCATTGAATCCATAGTATTCTTTTTTATCCAGCTCATAAAGCATTTTAAGGTCATTTAACAAGACTTTAGTAATAGGAACTATTCTTCTACTATCTCTTGTCTTAGTATCCGAAAATTCAAACTTAACACGGTTATTTCGCTGTGTTATTTGTTTATTAACAGATAATACTTTTTTGTCAAAATAAATATCTTTCCAAGTAAGACCTTTTAATTCTCCTTTACGTAATCCACAGTAATATAATATTTCAAATACACATTTCCATCTTAAATCTTCTTCATTAGAAATAAACTTTTTAAACTCATCATAAGTATAATATGCCATTTCTTTTCTACGTTCATTAGGATCTTGAAACTTTGTCATTTTATTATATACTGCTTGAAAGTTCAAATTATGCCATTTAACACCAAAGTTTAAAATAGATTTAAGAAATTTATAAATATCATTTTTATATCTAAGAGATATATTAAGTTTATTAATTTCTCGTTTCCATTGTTCAAATTGCATAATATTAAAGTCTTTTAATTTAACTGGAAAGAAGCATTCTATAAATTTTTCTTTATTATCATAGCCATACTTAGTAGTATCTTTCATTATTTCATCATTATGCATTCTAAACTCATCATATAAATCTTTAAACGTCATATTGTTATCTTCCACTTTATCAGTAGAAGTAACTAAAAACATTCTTTCTGCATCAGATGCTTCCTTTTTAGTTAAATATCTTTTAGATCTATACTGCTTAGTAGCGCCAAATGCATCTTTATAGCTAAACTTAAAATACCAAGCTCTACCATTTTTAGTAGGCTTAGGATCTTTATAAACTGCCATTATTTCACCAACTTTCTTGTAGAAATCCCTAATTGGTGATATAATTAAATACGAGAAATCTCCAGAATTATATTTATTATAATTATTAAAGTTTACCAGACTTTTTAATTAGGGATTTTTCACTTTGATCACTGTTCCAGCAGTGGTCTTTTTTTTAATCATAATATCTTTTAACTTGAACTACAGAACCTATAATTCTAAAGTTATCAAGCTCAATAGTGCCTTTTAAATAAGTAGTAGGTTTAAACTCTCCACCTAAATTTAAAGGCATAACCATTATTCCGTCATTTATAGTTATTAACTTTCTAATAGTTGCTATATCTTGTCCTTTTTCCATAACACAATAGAATCCATCTTTAGTCATCTTATTTTGTTCTCTAAGAATTATACAATCGTTTTGATGAAACTCAGGATCCATAGTGTTATCAGGCATAATTAATCCAAAATAACTTTGCTTGTTTTTTATCCATTCTGGAGGTATTAATTCTTCACCAACTTTAAATGCATTAGTTTTATCAGATGTTATATCTCCAAAATATATTTTAGAAAAAACATCAACTATGACAGTATCATCATTTAACAAATCGTCTTCATCTTCAAGCATCTCTTCAATTAGATCAGATTTCTTGATACCAAAGTAATCAGCAATCATATTTATTTTTTCTACTCTTGGAAATATTCTTCCTGTACACCAATCAGTTAAAGTAGTGTAAGGAACATTTAATCCTTTAGCAAGTTCTTTTCTAGATACCCTGCGTTCTTTCATGATCGTATTAAGGTTATGTATAAATACATCTCTGCTATCCATATTGTTACCTCCTCTAATATAAGTATAACTTACTTTACGAAAATAAACAAGTAAAATTATGAAAATTTCGTAATTTCTATTTACATTTAAAATTTTTTGTAATATTATTAAAATAGGAAGGAGGTCAAAATAAGTGCAGGCTACGTTAAGAGCAATTCGTGTGCACTTAGGTATGAGCATTGATGAAGCAGCTAAAAAAATTGGAATACCAAGAAATAGATTAATAGCTATTGAAAAACATAGAACAGTTCCTTCATGGCCATTAGTTGATAGAATAATGGAAGCATATAATATACCTTCTGTTAATAATTTATTGGTATCTAATAGAAAAGATGAAATTAAAATGCATTACAAATTTTCACACGATCCAATTGTTAGATGTAGTAGTAAAGAAGTAAATGAAGTATGTAGTAAATAGAATTTTATATCATGCAGTATCGATATATTTTTTTATAATTTTATGTTACGAAAATATCGTAATTAAAGAGTCTGGTAAACTTTAATGAAATAATAAAAAGGAGATTGAAAAAATGAAAAGTAAAATAATATTATCGGCAGATGAGATGCTGGAAATACTAAATAGTCAGTGGGCTACTGTACAAGATATAATGAAAATAGGTGCTGTGGGAAGAAATAAAGCAAGAGATATTAAAAATAAAATATCAGAAGAAATTATATCAAGTGGATTTAAACTACCTAATAATTTAGTACCAATGGAGAAAGTAATTGATTATTTTAAGATCAATATAGATTTTTTAGTATCAATTAATAATTCTAAGCATGGGAACTTATAATAAAGAAAAATATTATTACTTTATGCTTAAATCAAATTTTTTTGATAATGATGTATTAAAATATTTGCAAAATCAACCTAATGGATATGAGAAAATAATTCTATATTTTAAACTAATATTTAAGACAATAAATAAAGATGGTTATTTAATAAAAAAAGTAGGATCTAAAAGAATTCCATATTCTATAAAAGAATTAGCAGTAGAAACTAATCATTCAGAAAAACTAATAAATGATGCTATAGATTATTTTTTAGATACAGGAATGATGGAAAAAAGAGATGATAAATATTATATAGAGGATGCATTAGTACTTACTAATCAAACAACAGTAGGTGCTATGAATATGAGAGAATATAGAATTAAGAATCCTGACAAAAGTAAGACAAAATGTAAGAATAAATGTAAGCCAAATAGTAAGGTATATATAGATAATAAAAATAATAAACATAATTTAGAAATTATAACTAATAAAAAAGAAATAGAAATAAATAAAAAAGAATATCAAGACATAATAGATTATTTAAACCATAAAACTAATTCTAATTTTATATTAATAGATGAATATAAAAAATTAATAGCTAATATATTGAAAAAATATAAAATTAATGATATTAAAACAGTTATAGATAAGAAAACAAGTGAATGGTTAAACAATCCTAAAATGAAACCATATTTAACTCCAGAAACACTATTTGGTCCAAAATTTGAAAGATACCTACACCAGCAAGCAAAAGCTAAAACTATCCAAGATATATCTTTAGAAGAAATCAGAAGAGCTAAAGAAATAAGAGATAAACAAAATGGATAAATTAGATTTTGTAGAAGGAATCAAAATACTATCATCTTGTTATCAAAAAGTAATTAGTAATGATGATATTTCAATATGGTATGAAATGTTACAAGATATAGAACCAGAAGTATTTAAAAAATCAATTATAGAAATTTGTAAAGAAAGAGCTTATATGCCAACTATACATGATATCTTAGATAAAACTAAAGTAGTTAAGAATAATTGTTATTTATCTATCTTAGAACAAATGAAAAAGGATGGATACTTTAAATTAGGAGTAGTACCATTATCACCAGAACAAGAAGATAGAAATTATGGTAAATCGATTAGATGGATAGAAAGAGGAATCATACCAGGATTTTTATTAGAAGATATGCAAAAGTATATTAATAAATCATCTAATAAATTAAATGGTAATGATAAAAAGTATTTAGAGTAATGTATAGATCATGTTCAGTTTGCGGTAGAATACATCCGGAAGATAAAATGTGTAAAAAAGTATATAAGAAAAACACTAAAGAAAGCCAATTTAGAAATACTAATGCTTGGATTAAGAAAAGAAATCAAATAAAGAAAAGAGATAAGTATCTATGTCAGTTATGTTTAAAAGATAATATATACACTTATGATAACTTACAAGTACATCACATCATACCAATAGCAAAAGACTATGATAGAAGACTTGATAGTGATAATTTAATTACATTATGTAGAATGCATCATAAACAAGCAGAAAGAGGACTTATAACAGAAGAAGAATTATATAAAATAATAGAGGTCCCCCGGAGGGTAGGCAGATTAAAAATATAATTTTTTCCACACCCACAGCCCACATACATTCACACAATTATAGATTTTCCGTGAGTTTTTTGGAAAATGAAATTAAAAAAGAGTATTGGAATAAAATCTAATACTCAATTTTTTTAAGATTTAATGGATCTTCACTAATTATTTCTAAAGAATATTTAATCCTTAATAATTTAATTACCTCAGCTTTAACTTTATCATAGTTCTCATCATCACTAACATTAAAGATATCTTTAGCAGAATTATAATGTTGATAAAATGTTGCTTCCCACATTGCATTCCTACTATAAGAACTAGCTATATAGAAAGCTATCACTTCTGGCATAACATAAGTAATAATATACTCATGAAAATTATCATAAAAAGGATTTATTACTTTCTCTAATTCTTCATTAGAAATATCCTCATCAGTACATTTTCTAATCATACAATTCCTCCAATTCCTTGTATTAATCACTTAAAATTAAAAATTAGTCAAGATTATTGATACAATTCGGTAATTTCTGGTACGAATTGTTCGTAAAATATCAAAATTTGTCAAATTGTATGTTATAATTGAAATGTGTAAGAATCTATGAAAGAAGGTAAACTATGGATAATGATAAATTAGAAAGTATTTTATGGGATTCAGCAAATAAACTTAGAGGTGGACTATCAGCGGCAGATTATATGCATGTAGTACTTGGATTAATCTTTTTAAAATACTTATCAGATAAATTTAATGTTAGATATCAAGAACTATTAAAAGAAGGCAAAGGATATGAAAATGATAAAGATGAATATATTCAAAATATGGTATTCTGGATACCAGAAAAATCTAGATGGGAATATATTTCAAAATATTCTAATAGTGAAGAATTAGGCAAAGTGTTAGATGAAGCCTTTATAGAAATAGAAAAAGAAAATTCAGAA
Source organism: Bacilli bacterium (assembly GCA_016297695.1). Lineage (GTDB taxonomy): Bacteria > Bacillota_I > Bacilli_A > RF39 > UBA660 > RUG14121. The sequence continues at coordinate 8,243 of JAEDGC010000017.1, read as the reverse complement.
TTAAAAAATATTTTGCCAAAAACATATTCTAAATTGGAAGTCGATCAAAGAAGACTTGGAGAATTAATAGATTTATTCACAAATAAATTAGATTTAAAAGATTCTACAGGTGATTTTATAGGGCAAGTATATGAATACTTTCTGGGAAAATTTGCACGTAATTTAGGACAAAAAGGTGGAGAATTCTATACTCCAAGATGTGTAGTAGAACTATTAGTAAATATGATTGAACCGTACTCTGGTAAAGTATATGATCCATGTTGTGGATCAGGAGGTATGTTTGTTCAATCAGCTAACTTTGTAAAAGAACATCAGGGTAATGTAGATTCAATATCTGTATATGGTCAAGAATTAAATGCTACAACATGGAGATTAGCAAAAATGAACTTAGTTATTCGTGGTATTGATGCAGATTTAGGTGATTCTAATGCAGATACTTTCCATAATGATAAGCATAAAGCATTAAGAGCAGATTACATATTAGCAAATCCACCATTCAATATTAAGGACTACGGTCAACCACAATTGTTAGAAGATCCAAGATGGAAATATGATATTCCTCCAGCAGGTAATGCAAATTATGCATGGATTCAACATATGATATCAAAATTATCACCAAAAGGTGTGGCTGGATTTGTTTTAGCAAATGGTAGCTTAGCAACATCATTAAAACAAGAATACAATATAAGAAAAGGGATGCTTGAAGATGATATTGTTGACTGTATAATAACTCTACCAGACAAGTTGTTTTCAACTACCGGAATTCCTGTTTCATTATGGTTTTTAAGAAAACAAAAAACACGTAATAATGAAGTGCTTTTTATAGACATGAGAGAAAGGGGAGAATTGGTAGACAGAAAAATACGAGAATTATCAAAAAATGATATTCTTGAGGCATCACAGACTTATCACAATTGGTTAAATAAAAAGAACTACGAGGATATAAAAGGTTATTGTTGTTCAGTTAATATTGAAATAATAAAAGAAAATGATTATTCATTGGTTAGTGGCAGATACGTTGGAATAGAAAAATCAAATAGCTTAACTGATGAAGAAATAAATGAAAAAATAAAGAAAGTGTCAGCAGAATTGGAAGAATTATTTAAAAAAGATGAGGAATATAAAAATATAATCAAAAATATAATAATAGGATAATATCAACTATGTGTTGTTGCATCAAAATATCATGATGTTTAACTTTGATTAGATCTAAATGATTTCTGTTTAATGTTGGAACAGCTGAACCTGATCCATATTTTTCTAGATGTAAAGTTTCTAATAAATAGCTTATATACTTTGGAATGTTTCCTTTGAAATCTGATACATATAATGTTGTATTTAAAGGCCAACAATCATTTTCAGAATATTGAACAGTTCCCAAAGTGCCAGATCTACCAGTTATAACAGCAGGGCCTTTAACTTTAAATGCATTATGCATCCCTGCTATTCCATTTGATGAATATATTAAATATTTGCCAGATATCCTTTTCGATTCTGGTAGATCGAATCCTCTCTTTAATGTTAATAATTCTTTTAAAAACATTTTGTCACCTACTTTCTGAAAGGAGATATTTTTATGAAAATTAAAGATTTTGCTAAAATAATGTATGGTAAAAATCAAAGTCAAGTAATTGATTTATATGGAAAATATCCAATATATGGTACTGGTGGTATATTTGGATGGGCAAATAATTATTTATATGATAAACCATCCGTTTTAATTGGAAGAAAAGGAACAATTAATAACCCTATATATGTTGATAATCCTTTTTGGACAGTAGATACTTTATTCTATACTATAATTGATAATTCAAAAGTTATTCCTAGATGGTTTTATTATTATTTATGTACAATAGATTTAAATAAATTTAATGAAGGAACCACTATTCCAAGTTTGACAACAAAAACATTATATGAATTAGAGGTTCCTGATTATAGTATCGAATATCAACAACACATAGTTGATATTATAGGAAGTATTGATGATAAAATTGAAAATAATAATAAGATTATTGAAAATTTAAAACAAGTTCTATATTTAGAAACAAGAAAAATTATTAATACAAGTACATCATATTTACAGTTAGAAAATATTATTGAGGAAAGTAAAGAAAAAATAAAGTCAGAACAGATACCTTATTCAGTTATTAACACAGGAGATGTTGTTATTCAAACAGAAAAATTCAGTAAAAGAATTGCTAAAGATATAGTAAATAAGTACAAGATAATAAAGAAGAATTGGTTTGTATATAATCCATCAAGAATAAATATAGGTTCTATTGGAATTATGAAAGACGATATTGGTTGTGTAAGTCCAATTTATATAGTTTTTAAAGTTCAAGAAAAATATATTAACTATGTAAATGAAATAATAAATTTTGATAATATTAAATTAGAATTTAATAAAAAGAGTTCTGGCTCTGTTAGACAAGCATTATCATTTGATAGTCTTAGTTCAATTGTAATTCCAGGTATTGATGATTTAGTATTAAATAAATATAACGTCAAATATAATAAAATTAATATTTTGATTGAAAATTTAAAAAAAGAAAATACAAAATTAAATAAATTAAAACAAAATTATCTATTGAAGTTTTTTTAATAGATTTTTTTATTAAAATATTCTCCTGGAGGTGAATTATGGATAATAATTTCTTACAGGAATTAAAAAAAGAAGGATTATCAGATAATACTATTGCTTCATATGCTATAACTTTAAAACAATATTTTCTTATATTTGACGAAATAAATGAATTAAATTTATTAACATATAAGGGTTATTTAATTGAAAATTACAAAGCAAAAAGTATTAATTTAAAAATTCAAGCTATTAATCGTTATCTAGATTATAAGAATTGTAATGCATTAAAATTAAAATTTGTTAAAATACAAAAAAAGAATTTTTTAGAAAATGTAATAAGTTATGGAGATTATTTATTCTTTTTAAACAAACTAAAAGAAGATAACAATATGATGTGGTACTTTATTGTCAGATTTTTAGGTGCAACCGGTGCAAGAGTGAGTGAATTAATTAAATTTAAAGTTGAGCATATAAACATTGGTTATGTTGATTTGTATAGTAAAGGTGGAAAAATAAGAAGGATTTATATACCTAAGAATTTAAGAAATGACACTTTATTGTGGCTATCATCAATCAATAAAACATCAGGTTATTTATTTGTTAATAGAAATGGTGTCCAAATAACAACAAGAGGATTAGCTCATCAATTAAAAGAAAATGCAAAAAGATATAATTTAGATTTAAATAAAATATATCCTCATTCTTTTCGACATATGTATGCTAAACTTTTTTTGGAACATAACAAAGATATAGCTTTGTTAGCCGATTTAATGGGACATGAAAGTATTGAAACAACAAGAATATACCTTCGTAGAACAAGTGAAGAACAACAAGAAATAGTTGATAAAATAGTAACTTGGTAAAATAAAAGCTCTTTAGATTAACTAAAGAACTTTTTTAAATACAAATCTTTTAATTCTAATAATTTTTTATTTTCTTGAGTCAAATTGTAAATATATTTGTATATAGGTTCACTTATAATATTAAAATTTTCACAATCATTTTTGCTAAAATTTGGCATCTTTATATTGTTTATATCAGAATTATTTACTCCCTGCATAGTTGCACCTATACAAAGTTGGTCTTTATTTTTATTAAATTCTTCAGATGTAATATAAGTGGAAAATAAATTAAAAAAATCTTTATCAATTTTTAAACCACAAAATCCAGTTGAAAAAATTTTATTATTTATTAAATCTGTTGAATAATCTTTGACAATTATATATTTAGGACTATTTTTTAATTTTGCAAACCATATTGAATTAATTATCGGTTGCATATTAGCTCTTGATGGCCTTTCATCATATGATATTATATAGGATTCGTCTGTAATTGAATAACCATTAACTGATGATGTATCCAAATATATTTTATTTCCATAAAATTTATCTATACCTGATTTTATAAGAGAAATATGCTCACTTTCACCAATTGAAATAAATTCATTTTTTATGTATTTTTTCATTTCTAAATTTAGCATTTTATAATTGTTATCAATAATTTTATTATTATTTTCAATTTTATCATCAATACTTCCTATAATATCAATTATTGTACGGTAAAATCGTAAAAATATGCTATAATGGTAATATAAGAGTTGTTTAAATGTGGTAAGAGGTAGATAGTATGAATAATTACAATGAACATGAATTAGAAATGACTATAATCGAATTATTAAAAGAAAAAGGATACACATACATTGATTCTGATGATTATTGGGTAGAGAATAGAAAACTTAATGAATTTATTATTGAAGATGATCTAAGAGATAGTCTTGAAAAAATAAATAAGGGTGTTAGTAGGTCGATATTTGATGAAATTGTTAATAAAGTAAAATATTTAGAAGCATTAGCTTTTATTGATAAAAATAAAATGTTTCATAATTATTTAATTGATGGAATTACAGTTGAAGATTATAATAGTGCATCTAATCCCCTAATAAAATTAATAGATTTTGATAATGCTGAAAACAATATATTTAAGGTTGCCAATCAGATTAAATTTAATGAAGGAAGAGAAACAAGAATACCTGATATATTGATATATATAAATGGATTGCCTTTAATTTTATTTGAATTAAAGAGTATAGAGCAAAGAAAAGATGCTACAATTGAACAAGCATTTGAACAAATTGGTGGATCATCTACTAATGATGGTTATAGATATGATATTCCAACTATTTTTAATTATAATGCTTTTTGCGTTATTAGTGATGGGGCCAATAATAGAATTGGTACAATAACAAGTACATTTGAAAGATATGCTGAATGGAAAAGTGTTAATGGTGAAATGGGATATGATTCAAATAACACCCATAAATTAGATATTATGATTGATGGAGTTTTTGCTAAAGAAAGATTATTAGATATATTAAAGAATAATATATTCTTTATGGAAAAAGATAAGGAAGAACCTATTAAAATTATATCTCAATATCATCAATACTTTGGGGTAAGAAAAGCTGAGCAATCAATAAAACAACATCTAAGACCAACTGGAGATGGAAAAGCTGGAATAATTTGGCATACACAAGGATCAGGAAAAAGTTTTAGTATGGTTATGCTAACCCATAGACTAATGAAAGATCCTATGCTAAATAATCCAACAATAATTGTTTTAACAGATAGAAATGATTTAGATGATCAATTGTATACTACTTTTAGTAATGCAAAAGAATATTTAAGAAATACTCCAGTTAAAATAACAAGTAGGAAGGATCTGTTGGAAAAAATAGAACAAACTAAAGAAAATGGAATTTTCTTTGCAACATTACAAAAAATAGATAAGGATAATATAGTTCCTAATAATAGAAATAATATAATCGTTATTTCAGATGAGGCACATAGAAGCCATTATGGGTTAGATGAAAAAATTAAAATGGTTAAAAATGATAGCAATGAATATGATTTGAGAGCAACATATGGCTATGAAAAATATTTAAGGGATGCTTTACCAAATGCAACATTTATTGGATTTACAGGCACTCCAGTACAAAACAAAGATAAGGACACAACAGCAATATTTGGAGATATAATAGATACATATGATATGACGCAGTCAATAGAGGATGGTTCAACTGTAAAACTATTCTATGAATCAAGATTAGCTAAAGTATGGCTAGATGATAATAAATTAAAAGAAATAGATCAATACTATGAAGATTTACAAGATGAAGGTGTACAAACTGATTTAATTGAAATGTCTAAATCTTCCATGTCTAGAATGGAAGTACTATTAGGTGATGAATCAAGACTAAAATTACTTGCTAATGATATAATTACTCACTATGAATCTAGAAAAGGCATTTTAAATGACAAAGCAATGATTGTTTGTATGTCTAGAAAAATAGCATATAACTTGTATAATTTGATTTTAGGAATAAGACCTAATTACAAAGATATAATGCAATTAATTGTTACTGAATCTAATAAAGATGATGAATTAATGAGAAATGCTCTTATGTCTAAAAAGGAAAGAGATAAGATTGCAGAAGATTTTAAAAATAAAAATGGTAAAACTAAAATCGTTATTGTTGTTGATATGTGGCTAACGGGATTTGACGTACAAGATCTAGATGTAATGTATTTAGATAAGCCAATGAAAGAACATACATTGATGCAAGCAATTGCCAGAGTTAATAGAGTATTCCCAGGTAAAGAGTCAGGATTAATTGTTGATTATGTCGGAATCTCAAAATATTTAGATGAAGCATTAAATACTTACACAAAGAGAGATAAAGAAACAAATCTAACAGATATAAGAAATACTGCATATATGTTGATAAAAGAAAATTTATCAATATTAGATGAGTGGTTCTATAAAATAAGTGTTGATGGTTTTAAAACAGATAATGAACTTCAAAAATATAGATTAATACAAGAGGGAACGGATTTTGTATTAGAAAATGATAAAAGAAAAAATGAATATTTATCAATAACAAAAATAATAAAAGGTGCTTATGTAATGGCACTTGGAATGATTAATAATGAAGAGAAAAACAAGATTAGTTATTATTTAGGAGTAAGACATTTTATTATGAAACTTGATTACTCTAAAAATCCAGTTTCACTTACAAAGGTTAATGAAAAAGTAGCAGATCTTCTTGCAGAAGCTATTAAAGGCGATGAAGTTAAAGTGCTAACTAAAATAGGCGAGGATGATGGAGTAACAATTTGGGATCTATTGAAGAAAGAAAAAATAGAAGAATTAAGAAAATCTAATCCACCTCATGTGTTCATTAAGTTGATAGATAGACTATTAACGGAAGCTATTAAAGAAACAAGAAAGAATAATCTTGTTAAATCTAAAGAATATAGTGAAAGACTAAGAAATTTATTAAGTAAATATAACAATAGAAGTGATGATGGATTTGATGTAGAAATGACTATAGTTGGATTAATGGCATTTTCTGAAGATATCCTAAGTGATGAAGAAGAAGCGGCAAAGAACAATCTAAAAGGCCGTGAAAGAGCATTTTATGATGCTTTAACTGCAGATGATAAATCTAAACTTCTTATGGAGGATGAAACATTAAAACTTATAGCATCCAAACTTAAAGATATAGTAGAGGAATATGCAACAGTAGACTGGTCAAAAAAGAAATCTACTCAAGCTAAGATGAGAGTTCAAATAAAAAGATTATTAAATGAATATGGATATCCACCAGAATATAATGAAGAAGCAACTAAGAGGGTAATTGATCAAGCTGAATTTATGATGTAATGAAGGCAGTAGGGATAAAACTACTGTCTTTTTTAGGTACAATTTAGGTACAAAAATACTAAAAAACCAGGGTAAATGACGGTTTATGCCAATATAAAAAGGCCCGTATTTAAAGGGGTTAACACAATTTGGTCTCTTCTAACTGAAGAGAGCAGGCCCCACTGAAGGAGCCGAAAGGCTACATTTTTTGTTGATTTTATAGGGTTTTTAATAAAAGTAGTAGAACGCTACCCAGCATTTGCCCATCAAATTGATGGTTTATATAAATTTAATATAATTTATTCAGAAGACTTTTCATTAAAGTCTTTTTCTAATGTGTCAAAGAATAATGATGTTAATGCTTGAAGCATGAATGTCTGAAAGACATGTAATCTAATTTTTCAACTTTTATAACTTCTTCAGTCATATATGCTTGTAATTGATATTTATGCCTTTTAACATCTAACTTTTACTATATTGTATAAATACCCAAGATCTTCCATCTTTTGCTATTTTATTTTCTTTAAGTTGTCTTATGGACATTAATTTATTACCTTCTTTGTTAATCCGTAAAATATCGACATACATCTATATTTTACCATTATTTTATTTATTTTTAATAATCAATAGATTTTTTTATCATTTTTATCAAGAAAAAAGATAACTATTTCGTTAATAGTTATCTTGCTTAAATCATGCTTAATACTTAATTAAATTAATTTTTATAATACATTTGATTTTTACTTGTTGGTTTATCTGGAATAGTTAAACTAACTAAACCTTGTTTAATAGCAGAATCAAGATATTGTCCTCTTAAAGTTTCTTTAGATTTAATTCCTAATTTTTCTATTATTTCAGTTGCTGTCATTGGTTTACCAGATTCCATAACATCTAATAATTTATTTATATTAATTGTTTCATTGGTAATTGGTAGGTGAGAAGTAGATATTGCTTCATCTAA
>JAEDGC010000073.1 GCA_016297695.1 Bacilli bacterium | reverse complement strand
CATCAGTCCTTAAAGAATGTCTGCTTCTCACTAAATAAATAATAACATATTTTTTTTCTCTTGACAATTGTCTGTATATATTTTGAGTTAGTTTATCGTATACTAATAATTTACAAAAAATAAACATTCTTTACAATTGACATTAATTAATTATAAATATATAATATTGTTATAGAATAGGTTAGTGAGATTTGTGAGTAGATTAAAAAATTTTAAAATTTATGAATTTTTATTAGTAATTTGTTTCATAGGAATTCAAAGCGTTAAAGCAGATTATTATAAAGAATACAACGTTTGTGATGATTATAATGGTGGAATAATATATAGTGTAAATGATGAAGATATAAATGTTTTATTGCCAGCTTATGATATTGAGTTTAAAGTACCATATTATTCAGAACGATATTATACACAGCCATATACTAGTCCTTCAGGCGAAACCATATATGTAACAAAATGTAGGGGCAGACAAATATCAATAGAAGAATATAATCAAAATGAGTCGAATTACTATAATAATAATTGTGACCGTGTTTTAGGTAATACTTCTGATTCTGATCCTTCTTTTTATCCTTGTATGGAAATGCGCAATATCATAAAAGCCGGTCGTATATCTAGTCAACAAATAAATGATTATAAAAATTTTTCGGGATTATTTTTTATTGGGGGTAAGAAAGATTTTGAAGTGTTAGAAGAAAAATGCCCTAGTAAGATAGATAAAGCACTGCTTTCTGAAAGTGGAAATGAAGTTGTTTGCTTCATAAATAATAAAGAAGAAAATCTATTTGAAAATCGTGATAAAACATTTGATGAAGAGTTCCAATCTAATGAAGGATATGTAGATTGTGATAAATATGCTGATAGTCTAATTGATTATAAGCCAGTATGTAAAGAATATGGAATAAAAACTTATAATAGAGAATATATTATTGACCCTTCTGAAATATCATTATCAGAAGGAACAATTGAATTACAAAAAGGTGAAACATATGATATAAAAAGAATTTTAACTGTTAAATATACGAAAGAAAACACAGTTACTTATACATCTAGTAATCCTGATAAAATCAGTGTTTCAAGTGATGGAATTATAACTGTAAATGAAGTTGCTAGTGCTAAAATAACCATTGCTAGTGCTAATAATAATGGAATATCAGCTGTTTTAAATGTAGAGACTTCTGATATTGGAACAGCACCTGGAGAACCAAATATTACTGAAGATATAAATATTACAAATGGGGATTCAATAACGTTACCTTATGATTATGATTTTACTATTATTAGTGGAGAATCTTTTGTAAAGAAAATAAACAAAAATACTTTTCAGGGAATAAAAGTTGGAACTGCAACTGTTCAATATACTACTAGTAGTAAACAAGTTATTACTTATAATATAAATATACAAAAAGCTACTACTTATGCACAAGGAGATTTAATAATCTTAAAAAAAGATAAAACTTATAATTTTAGTAGTATTAATTCATTAGGAGATCTTACATGGTCAAGTAGTGATAATAATATTGCTAAAGTAGATAATAATGGAAAAGTAACAGGTATTTCTTCCGGTATAGTTACAATTATGGCAAAAAAAGAATACTATGAATATACAAATAAAGTATATGTTTATGAATCAAATGTAAAAAAAGAAAATATAGAAAATGCACCAAGTGTTGATGCAGAAATAGGGTCTAAAATATCTATAGGTTTAGGTAGTGATTATAAATGGATAAGTAGTGATCCAAGTATTGCAAGCGTAGATAATAATGGGGATATTACATTATTAAAAGAAGGTACTACAATTATTTTAGGACAAAAAGATGATAAATATTATGCAAAAGAAATAAATGTTTATACAAAAAAAGAAGATAGTACTTCAGATGGAACTAAAGGAGACGGATTATCAACTGATAAAGTTCTTGACAAAAATGCTGAATTTAGAATTGAAAATGTGTTAGAAGATCATAAAGATTATTCTAAAATAAGTAATATGTTTAAAAAAGCAAATAAAATTAAAGTATATGACATAGGATATTATTTGGAAGATAAGAAAATTCAACCAAATGGGGAAGTTATTGTTGAATTAGATATTCCTCAAGATTTTGATGCAAATAATATTGCTGTATTTAGAGTTGAAGATAATGGTACATTAACTAAATTGATTAGTAAAGTTGTAGGAAATAAAATTCAAGTTTCAACAAATCATTTTAGTTACTATATAATAGCTGAGGTAAATGAACCAACAGCTTATGAAATAGTTAAAGAAGCATCTAATAATGGAATTATTGAAAATCCACAAACTGGAACTATAATTTCAATTATCGTAGTCATTATTGGAGCAATGATAGCTTTAGGTATATATTTATCTACAAAAGCAAAAAATAAATTTATAAGACTATAATATAGTCTTTTTTTCTTGACGAACATTCGTTTTTGGTGATAATATTTACTAGAGGGATTTATATGGAAATAAAAACGTTTAAAAAAGAAAAAGGTAATAAGTATAAAATTATCTTTACTACAGGGGAAGATATAGTTTTATATGATGATGTTATTGTTAAATTTAATTTATTAGCTAATAAAAAGTTTGATACAAAGAAATTAGAAGAGATTATTAAATATAATACTAGTTTAGATGCTTATTATTTATCTTTAAAATATATATCTAAAAAAATGCGTACTAAACTAGAAATAAAAAAATATTTAGAAAAAAAAGAAATAGATTATAAAACTATTGATGAAACTATTGATAAGTTAGTAAAAAATAAAGCACTGGATGAAGAAGTTTATATTAAAGCATATTGTAACGACCAAATTAATTTTAATAATATAGGTCCTAATAAAATTGTAAGTAAGTTGAAAGATTTAGGAATTTCTAAAGAAGATAGTTATTTATATTTAAGTACTATAGATAGTGAAATTTGGAAAGAAAAGATATCTAAATTGATTGATAAAAAAATTAAGTCTAATAGAAATTATAGTTCAATCATGTTAAAAAATAAAATATTAAACTCTTTGGTTAATGACGGATTTGATAAAAAAATGGTTTTAGATATTTTAAATACTAAAAATATTTGTTTAGATCAAAAAATCCTTATAAAGGAATATAATAAACAAAAAAATAAATTATCTAAAAAATATGATAAAGAAGCTTTAGAATATCAAATAAAAATTAAATTAATAAGTAAAGGTTATTCAGCTAGTGAAATAGAGAATATAAAAACAGGATTTTAAAATCCTGTTTTATTGATTATTTGCTTGTGATAAAGCATTTTGAATATATTTAGCGTATTGTTCTTTTAATTCAGTATCTTGAATTTCTACATTGTAATCTTTTCTTAATTGTTGCATGGCTTTAACAGAAATTGTAGAATCTTCTTCCATTTTTTCATTAGCTAAATTTTCAATAATAGTATCTTTAACATCTTCTAACTTAGATTTTTCTTTTTGGTTAGTTCTTAAAATAATATGGTATCCTAAAGAAGTTTTTATTGCAGTTGTTGAATATTCATTATTTTTAAGTTTTGCAGCTGCCTCAATTAAACTGTCATAATCACTACTTAAAGTATTGTAATTAACGTATCCAAGTGAACCACCACTTTTAGAAGTAGCTTCATCTTGAGAATTATTTTTAGCAAGTTCTGCAAATGTTGATTTAACATCAGATGATTTTTTTAATTCATCAATAATTTCTTTTGTTTTATTTTCAGCTTCACTTTCTTTAGTATTTTTTTCATCATCAGACATATCATCAGTTGTTTGTGGAGTAATTAAAATATGACTTAATTCTATATCTCCAATAATTTCATCATCATAATATTTTTTGATTTCTTTATCAGTTACTTGATCTTTAGCATAATCTTCAACAGCTAATTTTTGTAAATAACTTAAGTATAAAGAGTCTTTGTAAGCTTCTTTACTAGTATAGCCAGTATAATTATATATCATTTCTTCTAATTGATCACCGTAGTTTTCTTCTAGTGATTTGATTGTAGATTCAGCATATGTAGTTGCATCTTCAAGATTATTCTTATATTTATCCTCTAAAATATTTTTATCAATCATACTGATTAATGTTTCAAGAGCACGTTCTGATTTAATTTTTTGATATAAGTCATCAACACTTATTTTATCCTTTTCATTGAAAGTTACTACTGCTTCTTCACCATTTTTTAGTTTTGGAATTTGTTTTCCACAGCCAGAAGCTAATATTAAACACATACTTAATACTAATATTTTCTTTTTCATTTCTATCCTCCTAAACATTTACTATTATAGCAATTATGAATAAAAAATACAATTATTTCTTGGAAAATAGTGATAATAAACCATCACATAAATTTTATTTAACCATACAATATAAATGAAAAGACAAATAAAGGAGGAATGATTTATGAATCACAACTGTTCTGGACTTGGCCCTGCTATAATTTTAGTACTATTCATTTTACTTATAATCATAGTAGGAGCATTTATCTAATAAATTGGAGGTGTAATAAAATGAGTTGTTGTAAAAAAACACAAAAGCCTTGTTGTAATAACAATAGCGCATTTATAATTCTAATATTATATATTTTACTTGCTATAATATTAGGTAGTGTAATTTTTTGTTAAAGGGAAGGATTTAACCTTCTTTTTTTCGAGTTAATTACTTAATTTTCATTGACGAAATCTAAAAAATATTATATAATTATTGCACTTGGTACTTTTAGAAAAACGGTGATTTTTTGGCACATTATTTTACTAATGAAAATAATATAAAAAGCGAAATAAGAACTATTAATTATATTAATGGTGATTTTTCGCTTGTTTTTAATACTGATAATGGTGTATTTTCTAAAAATCATTTAGACTTTGGAAGCCGTTTATTACTTGAAACTATAATTAAAAATTGTGAGCCAAATAAAAAAATACTAGATGTATATTGTGGTTATGGTTTTATAGGTATAAGTCTTGCAAAGATACTTAACTATAAAGTAACGATGATTGATAATAATAAAAGGGCATTACATTTAACACAAATGAATATAAAGAAAAATAATGTTGATGCTGTTATACATGAAAGTAGTGGGTATGATAAAGTTACAGAAAAATACGATATGATTGTAACAAATCCTCCTATTAGGGCAGGAAAAAAGATTGTTTTAGAAATTCTTGGAAAAGCTAAAGAATTTTTAAATATAAATGGTGAACTTTGGTTTGTTATTAGGAAAGATCAAGGTGCAAAAAGCATAGCTGAAGAATTAAAAAAAATCTACAATTTAGAAATTGTGGAAAAATCTAAAGGTTTTTATATATTTAGAGCTAAAATGTGTTGACATTAAAAGTAGTTACTGTTAAAATTATAAATTGGTGACGTGTTAATTTTTTTCTTTGGCAAGGAGCTAAAAAATATTTAGATATTGGGGTGAAATTGTGGCTTATAAGGTAAAAAAATTCGGAGATTATGTAGAAAGACGTACATTCTCTAAATCAAAAAACACTATGGAGCTAACGGATTTGCTAGAAATCCAAAAAAAATCATATAATTGGTTTTTAGAAGAAGGAATTAAAGAAATATTTGAAGATTTATTTCCTGTTGAAAGTTTTACTGGTAATGTGACTTTAGATTTTGGTGACTATTCTTTTGACATGCCTAGATATACAATTAAGGAAGCAAAAGAAAGAATGGTTAACTACGCAGCACCATTAAAAGTTCAAGCAAGAGTATTTATTCACGAAACTGGTGAAGTAAAAGAACAAGAAATATTCTTAGGTGATATGCCTTTAATGACTGATGCTGGGACATTTATAATAAATGGAGCAGAACGTGTAATTGTATCACAATTAGTACGTAGTCCTTCTGTATATTTCAAAAAAGAAATAGACAAAAATGGACGTCGTATTATAAATGGTGAAATAATTCCAAATAAAGGAACATGGCTAGAATTTGAATTAGATGCTAGAGATGTTTTCTATGTAAGAATTGATAGAACTAGAAAAGTTCCTATAACAACATTCTTACGTGCATTAGGGCTTTCAAGTAATGAAGATATTATAAGTGTATTTGGTGAAAACCAATATATAATGAATTCATTTGAAAAAGATACTACTAAAAATACTGATGAAGCGCTAATTGAAATTTTTGAAAAATTAAGACCAGGAGAACCTGCAACTCTTGATTCTGCAAAGAACCAATTAATTGTTAGATTCTTCGATAAATTCCGTTACGATTTAGCTAAAGTTGGTCGTTATAAATTTAATAAAAAATTAAATGTTTGTGATCGTTTACTTAATTGTAAATTAGCTCAAGATATTAAAGATGAAAATGGAAATGTAGTAGCAAGTAATGGCGAAGTAGTTACTAAAAAATTATTAGAAACTATTAAACCTATTTTAGCTAATGGATTTGGTTTAAAGAAAACTATTATTAATGAAGAATTAGATGATTATGATCAAATCCAAGAAATTTTAGTTTATGATAAAAATGTTGATGATAAAATTATCAAAATTATTGGTAATGATCAATCAATTGATGTTAAAAGATTAACAATTTCAGATATTTATGCAGCAGTATCATATTATTTAAATTTACAAGATGGTATTGGAAATGATGATGAAATTGATAATTTAGGAAATCGTCGTGTAAGACAAGTTGGAGAATTAATTCAAGGTCAATTTAGAGTAGGAATGGCTAGAATGGAAAGAGTTATTCGTGAAAGAATGACTACTCAAGAACTTGAAA
>JAEDGC010000072.1 GCA_016297695.1 Bacilli bacterium | reverse complement strand
TGTTTTCTCTTTTTTTATGTTTTAATAATTATTCCCACATCTAGTTTACTACATCGTAATTATATTTTAAATTGCTATTTTTTCTTTTTTTGCTATAATAAATAACTTGAAAAGAGCTGATTTTATATGCCTGAAGAAATAAATTTATTTACTGAGAATATGCAAAAATTATATTTGAAATTTGAAACTTTAGAAAAATTAAAAGCAGATTTAGAATTTATTTTAGAATACTCTGATATGCATTCTTTAAATTTTGCCAAAAGGACTTTATTTAATGAAGAAATAAAAACAAATAATTTAATTGAAGGATATAATGATGATATTGAATATATTGATCGTGTTGTTAAAGATAATCCTCGAAGAAAAAATGCTAAAGATGAAAAAGAACAAAGAATTTTAAATTTATATAACGGATATAAATTTATATTAAATGGTAATGATATAAGTTTAGAAAATTTAACAGCACTTTATAAGATATTATCAAGAAATTTGTTATGTAATTACGATTTAGAACATATGGGAAAATATTTTAGAGAAGAACCAGTATATATTTATACATCATCTGTTTTAAATAAAGAACCAGATAGAGGAATGGATGTTAAAAATATTCCAATATTTATGGACCAATTATTAGAATTTATAAATTCTAAGCATCATTTTGATACTCAAACTGATGCATATATAAAATCACAAATTATCCATTTTTATTTTGTTTATATTCATCCTTATTTTGATGTAAATGGTAGGACTAGTAGAACACTTGCTATCTGGTATTTATTAAATAATCAAATATATCCATATGTATTATTTAATAGGGGAATTAATTTTGATAAAAATACTTATTATAAAACTATATTAGAAGCTAAGAAATTTGGAAATATTACTATATTTATAAAATACATGTTAGAAAATGTAAAAAGAGAATTAGAAAAAGAATATGCCATTTTAGAAATAGAAAAAAATACAATGAATTTGACTAATTTAGAAAGACAATGTCTAAATTATATATTAAGTATGAAAGGAAATATAACAGTTAAAGATTTTTCAATTTATTATAAGAGATTTAATGAAAAAAGAAAAAATATTGATATATTAGAAAATATGATTGAACCATTAATCGATAAAAATATTATCATTCCTGGTAGAGTTACAAGTACTTATATTAATTCAGATACATTAAATTATTTCTTTGAACTTAATGATGATTTGTTAACAAATTACAATAAATTAGTAAAGAAAAAGTAATGTATTTACACAAATTTGACAAAAAGTGGTAAATGTGCTATAATTTAATTACTTTTGAAAGAGGGGGAATTTTTAAATGAAAAAAATGACAGGTTATCCAAGTATTGACTTACCACAAAGTAAGGATGCAAAATTTTTTGAAAAGAATCCAATAATTCCAAGTGTTGATATGATTACGATATTAAAATTATTGAGTAAAAATAATCGAAATATACCAGCAATTGACTGTAATGAATTACATGCAACATATCAACAGTTAATTGATGATGCTCATACTTTATGTTTGGCATATAGAGAATTAGGGGTAAAAAAAGGAGATATAGTAACTATATCTTTGCCAAGTAATTACCAAGCAATTACATCTTTTTTAGCGTTAAATGAATTAGGAGCGATTACTACATTTATTGATAATTATTCCAATAAGGAAGAAATAATATCATATCTTAATAATTATGAATCACCAATTTTTATTAACTACGATAGAACTAATGAAGAAAATGAAGAAATAAAACAAAAAACACATGTTAAATACATAATAACATTAAGTGAAAAATTAAAAAATTCATTAGATATTAATAATAATTATCGTTTAAATAATAGTGACGAGTATATCGATTTTCATACATTAGGTAGTTTAGCTAAATATCAAAAAGATAGAATTCATTTACCTAACAAAGGAAATGATGATTCATTAATTTTATATACAAGTGGTTCTACGGGTCAACCTAAAGCTGTTGTTTTGACAAATAAAAATATTTTATCAGCTCAAATGTATGCTGGAAATACTAGTCATACTGAAAATATAACAGGAACTAAAACTATGACATGTGTACCATTAAGATATCCATATGGGATGGTGACTTCATTACTTACATCATTATTATGGGGTAAAGAAGCTATTATGACACCTGATTGGGATAGTAATACAGTTGAATATTATTTTAAAAAGAACCCAAATATTATCTTTGGAAGTCCTGCAGTATTAGAAATGACATTACGTTTTTTACCCAAAGATATGGATTTATCTAATATATCGCATTTTATATCAGGTGGAGATTTTTTAACTCTTCAACATGCAAATCGTGCTTATGATTTTTTTGCTAAACATAATAATACATCTATTGAAATAGGTAATGGTTGTGGAAATGCAGAAACTGTAAGTATAGGTTCAACTCCTGTAGGTATACCTTTAAAACAAAGTACAGCAGGAAAAATATTGGTTGGAACTACACCATTAATTATTGATAAAGATGTTCCAGATGATAAACCTATAGAAAACCCAGAACTTTTGGAAGAAAAAAAATATAATGAAGTTGGGGAATTATGTTTGGCAGGGGATTATGTATTTAAAGAATACTTTGGAGAACCTGATAAAACTATGTGTGCCAAATTTGTTAGAAATGGTAAAACTTTTTTTAGAACAGGTACTTTAGGTTTTATAGATGAAGAAGGATATTTCACACCTACTGATAGAAAATCTAGATTTTATATTAGAAGTACTGGACATAAAGTTTATTTAGATAATGTTCAAAATATAATTTCTATGTGTGATAATAGAATTGCTGATTGTGCGGTTGTAAAAATGCCAGATGAAAACGAGTTGTTTATTAATAAAGCTTATATTGTTTTAACTGATGAATGTTATGATACAGAAGATACTAAATGTGAAATTTTTGATAAATTAATGTTTCCAGTTTCTGAAAATGCAGGAACATTAAAAGAGTATGAAATACCTAAAGAGATAGAATTTGTTAAAGAATTGCCAAGAAAAGCTGGTACTGAAAAAATTGATTATACAGTATTAGAAAATGAAGCACTAAAAACTTTAAATGCTAATGCGCAAAAAAAACAAAAAACGCTATAATGGCGTTTTTCTTTTTTGATATTTTATGTTATAATATCTATAATAGAATAGGGGTGGTACAGTGGGAAGTGGTATTTTTTTTCCGATATGTGCATTACCAGTTATATTAATTATTGTTGTCATTTTTAATTTAAAAGAACATGTAAAAACAATAGAAACAAAAATATATAATATGTTAATTATTACAAATCTTGTGGGTTTAATTATAGAGATTTTATGCTCATATGCATGTAGAATTTATTCAGAACATTTTTTTATAAGTACATTTATTTTAAAAACTTATCTTGTCTATTTAATTGTGTGGACAGCTATTTTTACAACTTATATATCTAAAATTTCAATAGATAAAAATAAGAAAAAAAATGATATTATTCATATAGCAATATTATCATTAATAATATTAATAACATACTCTCTTCCTATAGAAGTTGTTATTAAAAATAATTTCCAAATACATTATACTACGGGCCCAACTGTTAATTTTTGTTATTTTATAAGTTTTATTTATGTTATGATAATTTGGGCAATAATACTCAAGAATGTTAGAAATTTAAAAAATAAAAAATATTTACCTGTTTTCTTATTTTTTGTTATTGGGATTATATCGATTTATATTCAAAAAAATTATCCACAATATTTATTGTTGACGTATGCTGAAACAATTATATGTTTATGTATGTATTTTACAATAGAAAATCCAGATGTTCACATGATAAAAAAGTTGGAAAAAGCAAATATAAAAGCTGAAAAAGCTAATAGGGCTAAGAGTGATTTTTTATCAAGTATGTCACATGAAATAAGAACTCCACTTAATGCTATAATTGGTTTTTCAGAAGCAATAAAAAAAGATGAAACAGTAGAAGAATGTCATAATGATGCCGATGATATTATTATGGCTGGTCAAAATCTTTTAGAAATTATTAATGGTATTTTGGATATATCTAAAATTGAAGCAAATAAAATGGAAATGGTTAATAATAATTATAATCTTAAGAAGAATTGTGAAAATATAGCTAAGTTAGTAAAAACAAGAATTGGTGAAAAACCTATTGATTTTAAAGTAAATATTGCCCCAGATATTCCAGATGTTTTATATGGTGATGGTGGTAAAATTAAAGAAATAATAACAAACATTTTAACTAATGCAGTTAAATATACTGAAAAAGGCGAAATTGATTTTAAGGTAAGTTGTATAAATCAAAAAGGTACTTCTACGATATTTATAACAGTAGAAGATACTGGAAGAGGAATAAAAAAAGAAAATTTAGAAAAATTATTTACTAAATTCCAACGTTTAGATGAAGATCGAAATACGACAATAGAAGGTACAGGGTTAGGTCTTGCTATTACTAAAAGTTATGTAGATATGATGGGTGGAAAAATAATTGTTCAAAGTAAATATGGTGAAGGTACAAAATTTTCAGTTTACTTAAAACAAAAAATAGTTGCTATGGTTGAAACTACTACAACTAATGAAGTTCAAGAAACTAATTTGAATTTTGAAAATAAAAAAGTTTTAATTGTAGATGATAATAACTTAAATTTAAAAGTGGCAGCAAGATTACTAAAAGAATTTAATTTAGAACCAGAACTTATTGATAGTGGATTTGCATGTATTGATAAAATTAAAGCTGGTAATACATATGATTTAATTTTAATGGATGATATGATGCCAAAAATGACAGGTGTTGAAACATTTAAACAATTAAAAGAAATTAGTGGGTTTAATACTCCAGTTGTTATTTTAACAGCAAATGCTATTTCTGGTATGAAAGAAAAATATATGAGTGATGGTTTTAATGATTATCTTGCAAAACCTATTGATAAAAATGAATTAAAAAGAGTTCTTAGTAATTATTTAGGCAACGAAATTCATGCGTCAAAAGAAAAAAAAGAAATATTTGATAATTTACCAGATTCTATTTACGATATGAGTAAAGATCCTAGTGAAATAAATATTAAATTAAATGATAGTAAATATAGTAAAAAAGATCTAGAAGCTTTTGATATTACTATTTTAAGAGAAAATGGAATTGATGTTGATCATGGTGTTAATCTATTAGGTGATATGTCTACTTACGATGAAACTTTAAATTTATTTTTAGAAGAAAATGTCAATAGATTACCAAATATGCAAAAATATTTGAAAGAAAAGAATATGGCAGAATATGCAGTAATCTCTCACGCTATTAAAAGCGATTCAAAATATTTAGGATTTACAAAACTTTCTCAACTTGCTTTAGATCATGAATTAAAAGCAAAAGACAATGACTATGAATATGTAATAAATCATTTAAAAGAATTTTTAGAAGAAATAAATAATATTACTAATATTGTAAAACAATATTTAAAAAAATAAAGGCAAGTATTAACTTGTCTTTTTTCCTTGATATGAATCTCTTTTTACCATTTCTTTATCTATATCGTTTAATACACAAAATTTTTTAAGTAACCATTTTGGAGCTATTAAATCCTCTTTAGTTGGATCACCTGTAATTCTATGAATTACAATGCGTTTATCTAATAATTCTAGTTGATTACAAACAATATCGATATATTCTTCTTTTGTTAATATATGAAATTTTTCTTTTTCATACATTTTGGCAAGAGGTGTATCTTTTATAACGTGTAACATATGAATTTTGATGCCATCAATATGAAGGGAATTTAAATGTCTTATTGTATCTAACATCATTTCTTTTGTTTCATAAGGAAGTCCATTAATTATATGTACAACTACATTAATATTTCTTTCTTTTAGTTTTTTGACATAATCATCAAAATTTTTTAAATTATGACCACGATTAATTAACTTTAAAGTTTTATCATGAATTGATTGAAGACCTAATTCAACTGTTAAAAAAGTTTTTTGATTTAATTCTTCTAAGTAATCTAGACATTCATCAGAGATAGCATCACTTCGAGTAGCAATAGAAAGACCAATAACATTTGGCAAATTCAAAATTGTTTCATATTTTTCTTTTAGTTCACTAACTGGTGCATAAGTGTTGGTATTAGCTTGAAAATAACCAATGTATTTTCCATGGGGCCATTTTTTTTCCATCATTGATTTAATTTGATTAAATTGAGTAACTAAATCATCATTTTTATTACCAGCAAAGTCTCCTGAACCATGGCTACAAAAAATACATCCATTTCCATTTTTAAAATTGGGGCAAGAAAAGTTTCCGTTTAAGCTTATTTTAAAAACTTTATCATGAAATTTATTCTTATAAAAATAATTAAGAGTATGATATCTTTTATTATCTAAAGAATATTTAAACATTAATTATCACCATTTTTGGTAAGCTTTTTAGAGATAATATCTTTAGATTCATTGATATTATCTAAGTATTGATTATTACTTTCTAACATATAATCAGTTAATACATATCTTCCATAACTTTTATTTGTTTCAATAAACTTAACAAAGTTTGAATCTATTCTTAAAAAATTTTCAAAAATTTTTAAATAATTTATAATTTCTTCATTATCTGAAGAATCTAATAAAATATTTACGTTTGCTCCCAGGTAATTAAATAATCTTATACTTTGATTAACAAGTTCGTAAGCTTTAGATTGAAAATCGATTTGAAAAGAATTTTTTAATAAATTTGCAATAAATCTGTTATAAGTATGATGAAGTAAAGTAAATGTTGGAAAATTTTAAGAGAAAATACAAGTTATATAA